>DASQOS010000549.1:0-2594 GCA_035644375.1 Rhizobacter sp. | reverse complement strand
CGCAAGCTGGCGGCCTGGCGCGAGCTGTTCGTCGCGCATGGGATTGCATGAGACATCCTGTGTCAACCGGTGCGCCGCGGGCCGAGCGCCGGGCCGCTCCCGAGCCGGCCCGCATCCCCGCGGGGGATCGAGCGATGTATTCATCGATCGAGGGGCTGACATGAAACCCAAGATCGAACTCGCCCCCGCCACGATGTCCGAGGGCGACGGTGTGCGCTACCTGCACCTGGGCACGCCGTGGGTGCAGGGCGCGATGCGTGTGCGCAAACCGCACGCCATCGAGCTTGATTACGTGCAGCGCATGATGGTGTGGATGCTGCTGCGCGACAGCGAGCAGCTGACCCAAGGGCATGCCGTGCAGCTCGGCCTGGGCGCCGCCGCGATCACGCGCTTTTGCCACCGCAACCTGCGCATGAAGACCACGGCGGTGGAAATCAACGCCAGCGTCATCACCGCGTGCCGCCTGTGGTTCCACCTGCCCGAAGACGATGCGCGCCTGAGCGTGTTGAACGCCGATGCGGCAGCGTATGTGGCCGACGCAAACAACGCTGCGAGCGCGCAAGTGCTCAATGTGGACTTGTACGACCACGATGCCGCGAGCCCGGTGCTGGACGACGACAAGTTCTATCGCGGTTGTCACCGCCTGCTGTCCGAGGGCGGCGTGATGACGGTGAACCTGTTCGGGCGCGACGCGAGCTTCGAGCGCAGTGCGGCGCGCATCTCGGCCGCCTTTGGCGCCGAGGCCGTGCGCAGCCTGCGGCCCACCAAGGAAGGCAACAGCATCGTCGTGGCCGTGAAGCAGCTCGCTTTCCCTGAGCGTGAGGTGCTTGCCGCTCGCGCTGAAAACATCGAAACTCGGTTCGGCTTGCCGGCACGCAAGTGGTTGCGCATGATCCGTGCGCTGCCGGCCGCCACCACCCCCACCCCATGACATCAGCCGTTCCCAAAGTTGCGCCCAAGGCCAAGCCGGCCGGCGCCGCCGCGCCTTCCAACCATCCGGCGGGGCGGCTCGAATGGCGGCGCCTGCTGAAATGGCTGCACGAAGACGGCCTCATCGGCACGGCCGACCACGAACACACGGCCAATCGTTTTGCGGCCGGCGACAGCGTCCAGCACCCGCTGGTGCGCCTGGGCAACGCCGGCCTGACCCACGCCAAGACCGGCAAGCCGCTGGATGCCGAGCTGCTGACCGAATGGCTGGCGGGCCGCTGCGGCACGCCTTATCTGCGCATCGACCCGCTCAAGGTCGACGTAGGCCGGGTGTCCGACGTGATGTCGATCACCTATGCCGAACGTCGGCGCGCCTTGCCGCTGCTGTTCGGCGCGCACGAAGTGACGGTGGCCACCTGCGAGCCTTTCGATCTGGCCTGGGTGCCCGAGATCGAAGCGCACACGCGCAAGACGCTGAAGCTGGTGCTGGTCAATCCGATCGAGCTGGCGCGCTACACCACCGAGTTCTACACGCTGCAGCGTTCGGTGCGCGCGGCCATCAAGACCGGCGAGATGGCGTCCACCGCGAGCTTCGAACAGCTGGTCGAACTCGGCCGCAGCAACAAGCAGCTCGACGCCAACGACCAGGGCGTGGTGCAGGTGGTCGACTGGCTCTGGCAGTACGCTTTCGACCAGCGTGCGAGCGACATCCACCTGGAGCCGCGGCGCGAGCTGAGCGTGATCCGTTTCCGCATCGACGGCGTGATGCACACCGTCTACCAGCTGCCGCCGGGTGTGATGAACGCGATGATCGCGCGCGTCAAGCTGCTCGGCCGCATGGACGTGGTTGAAAAACGCCGCCCGCTGGACGGCCGCATCAAGACCCGCAACCCGAGCGGCGACGAAGTCGAAATGCGTTTGTCGACGCTGCCCACGGCGTTCGGCGAGAAGATGGTGATGCGCATCTTCGACCCCGACACCACCATCAAGCAACTCGATGCATTGGGCTTCGGCGCGCACGACGCGCAGCGCTGGGAGTCGCTGGTCACGCGGGCGCACGGCATCATCTTGGTCACGGGCCCGACCGGCTCGGGCAAGACCACCACGCTGTATTCGACCTTGCGTCGCCTGGCCACCGACGAGGTCAACGTCTGCACCATCGAAGACCCGATCGAAATGATCCAGCCGGCCTTCAACCAGACCCAGGTGCAGCCGGGGCTGGACCTGGGTTTTGCAGACGGCCTGCGCGCACTGATGCGGCAGGACCCGGACATCATCATGGTCGGCGAAATCCGCGACCTGGAAACCGCCGAGATGGCGATCCAGGCGGCGCTGACCGGCCACTTGGTCTTCAGCACGCTGCACACCAACGATGCCGCCTCGGCGATCACGCGGCTGGTCGATCTGGGCGTGCCGCCTTACCTGATCGGCGCCACCGTGATCGGCGTGCTGGCGCAACGTCTGGTGCGCACGCTGTGCATCAGCTGCAAGCAGCCCGACGAGGCGACCAGCGCCGAAACCGTCGACGCGATGATCAAGCCCTGGCGCATCAACGGCAAGGTGCGCGCCTACAAGCCGGTGGGCTGCCTGGAATGCCGCATGACCGGTTACCGCGGACGCGCCGGCCTGTACGAACTGCTGAGCGTCACCGAGCCGGCGCGCGC
>DASQOS010000548.1:0-2267 GCA_035644375.1 Rhizobacter sp. | reverse complement strand
GTCGTGTCGCCGATCAGCGTGTACAGGCCGCGTGCCACCTGCGAGAAATATTCATGCGCGCTGATGGCCACCGGACCTGCCGTGTGGCCGTCTTCTTCGTAGACGTAGATCAGGTCGATGTCGGACGAGACATTCAGCTCGCGCGCGCCGAGCTTGCCCATGCCGACCACCCAGAAATCGATGCGCGTGCCGGTGTCGTTGAGCGGCGCACCGTGGCGCACGTCCTGATCGGCCATGACCTGCGCGAGTGCACGGTCGAGCGTGGTTTCGGCCAGATCGCTCATGGCCAGCGTGATGTCCTGCATCGACGCGTTGTGCTCGATGTCCAGCACCGCCAGCCGCTCCAGCACCAGCTGGCGCGCCACGCGCAATGCACTGGCGAGGTTGCGGCCCTCGGCCATCAGGGTGTCGATCAGTGCATTGACTGGCTCGCGTGTGGGCAGGCCGGGCGGCAGAAGGGCCAATTCCGTGGCAAAGCGGCGGCGGATCCGCTGCACGAAGCGGCTGTGATCGGCGTTTGCCGAACCAGACAGCGGCTGAAAGCGAGAGGCAGTCAGCGCAGCGGTGGAGATGGCTTCAGAACCCATGAGGCATTTGGCTTGCAACGGCACCGAGGTGTCCAGGTGAAGAACCCGCTGCCATAGCGGCCGAATTCTGCCCGACATCGAGAGTTTGCGTAGGATGGAGACACTTTGTTGCGCGTCATGTTTTTCATGCCGCCGCCGCTGCACGAAAAGCGCATGCCCTTATGTTGATTGCTGCATTGCAAATGGTGTCGACGCCCAGCCTCGACCGGAACCTGGACGCGGCGCGTCGCCTGATCGACGAGGCCGGGCAGGCTGGCGCCGAACTGGTGGCGCTGCCCGAGTACTTTTGCTTGATGGGCCCCTCCGACCGCGACAAACTGGCCATTGCCGAAGCGCCGGGCAACGGCCCGATTCAGGCCATGCTGGCCACTGCGGCCCGTGAACTCGGGCTGTGGGTGATCGGCGGCACGCTGCCCATGCGCACCGCCGACCCCGAGCGGGTGATGAATGCCTGTTGCGTGTTCGCGCCGGACGGCACGCTGGCCGTGCGCTACGACAAGATCCACCTGTTCCGCTTCGACAACGGGCGCGAGCGCTACGACGAAGGCCGCGCGCTGCTGGCCGGACAGACCCCGGCAAGCTGCGCGATCGGCGCGCTGCGCCTGGGCTTGAGCATTTGCTACGACCTGCGATTTCCGGAGCTGTACCGTGCGCTGATGCACCCCCCCTGCGATCTGATCGCCGTGCCGTCCGCGTTCACCTACACCACGGGCCGCGCACACTGGGAGCTGCTGCTGCGCGCCCGCGCGGTCGAGAACCAGTGCTACGTGATCGCGCCTGCGCAAGGCGGTTTGCATGAGAACGGGCGCCGCACCTTCGGCCACAGCCTGATCGTCGACCCGTGGGGCGAGGTCTTGGCCATGAAGGAGGAGGGCGAAGGCGTGGTGCTGGCCAAGCTCGATCCCGAACGGATCGCGGCGGTGCGGCTGCAGCTGCCCGCCCTGGCACACCGGCTGGCGCGGTTCGACTGATCGCGGGTCGAGTGAAGAACCCTCAACGGGTGCCGTACATCATCTGCCGCGCCAGGGCCGATTTCACGGGCCTCAGCTGCTGCAGTGCTGCCATGCCCAGGCCGCGCAGGGCGCCGGCGCCGGGCAGTTTCCAGACGAAGCTGCGTGCCAAAAAATCGGTGGCCGCAATCATGGCCCAGCGATCGGGTCCGCGTTGCCATTCAAGCCGACGCAGAACCTGGTCCACGTTGCTGTTGCGCTGCAGGGCCTGCACCAGCTCGAAGGCGTCGCGCAGACCCAGGTTGAGCCCTTGGCCGGCCACCGGATGAAGGGTTTGCGCGGCATTGCCGATGCGAACGATGCGGCCGTGACTCAGCGTGCGCTCGGCGTTCAAACCGAGCGCAAAGCGCTTCAGCGGTGACACCGCGGTGATCGCTCCGACTTCCGCGTGAAGCAAGGTGTTCAACACCGCCAGCCGCTGTGCGTCGTTCAGCTCGCTCACCGGGTCGTCCTGGCTGTTGACGCACCATATGAGCGCCGCTCGGCCATCCTTGAGCGGCAGCAAGGCCAGCGGCCCGTGGCGGGTGAAGCGTTCATAGGCAACGCCCGGGCGGGCGTTGGATCGGGTCACGGTCCCCACCCATGCCGTCTGGCCGTAGTCGTGCCGCAGACCTGGGCGCCCCGGCAGCGTGGCAGCGCGGCGCGGCGCTTCGCCAAACACCCCGCCTTC
>DASQOS010000547.1:0-14801 GCA_035644375.1 Rhizobacter sp. | reverse complement strand
TTCCACCTCGTCCCCCATCAACATCGTGAACACCCGATCCGCCTCGATCGCGTCATCGATCTGCACCTTCAGCAGGCGGCGCACAGTCGGGTCCATCGTCGTCTCCCACAGCTGTGACGGGTTCATCTCGCCCAGCCCCTTGTAGCGCTGGCGGGCCACGGCGTTCTCGGCCTGGCCGATCAGCCAAGCCATGGCCTGGCGAAAGTCGCCGACCTTCGCGTCTTTTTGCTTGTCGCCCTCACCGCGCTTGATCACCGCGTCCGGCCCGACCAAACCCTTGAAGGTCAGGCCCGCCGTGCTCAGCGTTTCGTAGTCGGCGCCGTGCACGAAGTCGGCGGTGATCACGCTGCTCTTCACGTTGCCGTGGTGCATGCGGCTGATGCGCAGGATGTGCTTGTCGCTGCGGGTGTCGAACTCGGCCGTGACTTCGGCGTTGTGCAGCGCGGCTTTGAGTGCCGCGGCCGACACCTCGGCGGTTTCCAGCGTGTCGAGGTTCAGCACCAGGCCGTTGGCCATCGCGCGCAGGCCTTCGACGTCCATCCAGTTGCTCAGGCGCTCGACGACGTTGTTGGCCAGCACGTATTGGCGCGCCAGCGTTTCCAGCGTTTCACCACTCAACTCGGCACCGTCGACACCGGTCTCGAGCTTGGCGTCTTTCAGCGCCACCTTCAGCAGGTAGGCGTCGAGTTCGATGCCGTCCTTCAGGTACTGCTCTTCCTTGCCGAGCTTGACCTTGTAGAGCGGCGGCTGCGCGATGTAGATGTGGCCGCGCTCGACGATCTCGGGCATCTGGCGATAGAAGAAGGTCAGCAACAGCGTGCGGATGTGCGCGCCGTCCACGTCGGCGTCGGTCATGATGATGATGCGGTGGTAGCGCAGCTTGTCGGCGTTGAACTCTTCCTTGCCGATGCTGGTGCCGAGCGCGGTGATCAGCGTCAGGATTTCATTGCTGGTCAGCAGCCGCTCAAAACGCGCGCGCTCCACGTTCAAGATCTTGCCGCGCAAGGGCAGGATCGCCTGGAACTTGCGGTCGCGGCCTTGTTTGGCCGAGCCACCGGCGGAGTCGCCCTCGACGATGTAGATCTCGCACAGCGCCGGGTCTTTTTCCTGGCAGTCGGCCAGTTTGCCGGGCAAGCCCATACCATCCAAGATGCCTTTGCGGCGTGTCATCTCGCGCGCCTTGCGGGCGGCTTCACGCGCACGCGAGGCATCGACGATCTTGCTGCAGATGATCTTGGCGTCGACCGGGTTCTCGAGCAGATAGTCGGTCAGCGCCTTGCTAACCACGTCTTCGACCGGGCCGCGCACTTCGCTGCTGACGAGCTTGTCTTTGGTCTGGCTGCTGAACTTGGGCTCGGGCACCTTCACGCTCAGCACGCAGCACAGGCCTTCGCGCATGTCATCACCGGTCACCTCGACCTTGGCCTTCTTGGCGTACTCGTTGTCGCCGATGTACTTGTTGATCACCCGCGTCATCGCGGCGCGCAGGCCGGTCAAATGGGTGCCGCCGTCGCGCTGCGGGATGTTGTTGGTGAAGCACAGCACGTTCTCGCTGTAGCTGTCGTTCCATTGCATCGCCACTTCGGCGGTGATGTTGGTTTGCTGGTCGCTCATCTTCTCGCCGGCGGCGGCAAAGACGTTGGGGTGCAGCGTCTTCTTGCCCTGGTTGATGAACTCGACAAACCCTTTCACGCCGCCGGCAAAGGCGAAGTTCTCTTCGCGGTTGTTGCGCTCGTCGACCAGGCGGATCTTGACGCCGTTGTTCAAGAAGCTCAGCTCGCGCAGGCGCTTGCTCAAGATCTCGTAGTGGAAATCGATGTTCGAAAAGATCTCCAGGTCGGGCAAGAAATGCACCTCGGTGCCGCGCTTTTCGGTCTCGCCGATGACCTTCATCGGTGACACCTCGAAGCCATTGCGCTGCTCCAGCACACGCTCTTGCGGAATGCCTTGCTTGAACTCCATGTAATGCGTGTGGCCGTCGCGGCGCACCGTCAGGCGTAGCCATTTGCTCAGGCCGTTGACGCAACTGACGCCCACGCCGTGCAGGCCGCCCGAGACCTTGTAGCTGTTCTGGTTGAACTTGCCGCCGGCGTGCAGCTCGGTCAGCGCGATCTCGGCGGCACTGCGTTTGGGCTCGTGCTTGTCGTCCATCTTCACGCCGGTGGGAATGCCGCGGCCGTTGTCGGTGACGCTGATGGAGTTGTCGCTGTGGATGGTGATGACGATGTCGTCGCAGTAGCCGGCCAGCGATTCGTCGATCGAGTTGTCGACCACCTCGAACACCAGGTGGTGCAGGCCGGTGCCGTCGGACGTGTCGCCGATGTACATGCCCGGTCGCTTGCGCACGGCTTCCAGACCTTCGAGGATCTGGATGCTGCCTTCACCATAGGCAGCGCTGTCGGCGGCGTGCACGCTGGCTTTGGCGGCCTTGTTGGCGGCGTCGTCTTCGGGGATGTTTGGCAGGTCGCTCATCGGGTCTTGTGGCTCACGGTTCGGGCTGCGCGGGTGCGATGACAGGCCCATCTAAAACGCTGAAGCGGGCCAGGGCCCGCTTGTGTGGTGTGGAATGGTTCGCGCGTCAAATGCGCATCGGCATCACCACGTACTTGAAGCCCGGCTCCTCGGGAATCGTGATCAGCACGCTGGAGTTGGTGTCTTGCAGTTCGAGCTTGACCATGTCGACGCTCATGTTGGCCAGCGCGTCCATCAGGTAGGTGACGTTGAAACCGATTTCGATGGTGTCGCCGCCGTAGTCGATCTCGAGTTCTTCTTTGGCTTCTTCTTGTTCGGCGTTGCTCGACGCAATGCGCAAGGTGCCCGGCTCGATGTTGACGCGCACGCCTTTGAACTTCTCGCTGGTCAAGATGGCTGCACGCTGCAGGCTCGACAGCAAACCTACGCGGCCGAGGATCACCTGGTTCTTGTGGTTCTTCGGGATCACGCGGTTGTAGTCGGGGAACTTGCCTTCGACCAGTTTGGTCACGAACTCCATGCCGCTGAAACTGAACTTGGCCTGGTTGCCGGCAAAACGCATTTCGATCGGGGTGTCTTCGTCTTTCAGCAGGCGCTGCAGCTCGAGCACGGTCTTGCGCGGCAGGATGACTTCTTGTTTCGGGATCTCGACATCGAGCGTGGCCTGCGCCAGCGCCAGGCGGTGGCCGTCGGTCGCCACCAGCGTCAGGTTCTTGCCCTCGGCCACGAACAAGATGCCGTTGAGGTAGTAGCGGATGTCGTGCACCGCCATCGCAAAGTGCACCTGGTTGATCAGCAGCTTGAGCGTCTTTTGCGGCACGCTGAACATCGGCCCGAAATCAGCGGCTTCTTGCACCAGTGGAAAGTCGTCGCTGGGCAGGGTCTGCAGCGTGAAGCGGCTCTTGCCGCCTTGCAGCGTGAGCTTGTTCTGGTTGGCTGTGAGCGTGACGGTCTGGTCGGCCGACAGCGAACGCAGGATGTCGATCATCTTGCGTGCACCGACCGTGGTGGCGAAGTTGGCCGAGTCGCCATCCAGTTCGGCAGTGGTGCGCACCTGGATCTCCAGGTCGCTGGTGGTGAACTCGATCTGCGCTCCGGTCTTGCGGATCAGCACGTTGGCCAGGATGGGCAAGGTGTGGCGCCGTTCAACGATGCCGGACACCGCTTGCAGAGCGCTCAAAACTTTTTCTTGCGCTGCCTTTAAGACAATCATGTCAACCTCTTAATTTAGTCGTACTAGTAGGGGACGGCGCTTTCTGTGGAGAACGCCATTTTCCCCTTTTCCATCAAGCGCTTATCTCGGACCTAACCCTGTGTGCTGGAGGCCTGGCACGGCGGGAGTCGAACACAACAACTTCGGCAACCGGCCTTGGCCTGTGGACAGGTAGGAGCTTGTCATGAAGTTGTCCCCAGGCTTGTCGCTTGACACCATGGCAGCGATGTGACGCTCAATCAAATTCATCCTTTGAGTGTTTGTTCGAGCACGTGCAGCTGCTGGTTCAGCTCGGTGTTCTTCTGCCGTTCGGCCGAGATCTTGCGCACCGCGTGCAGCACCGTCGTGTGGTCGCGGCCACCGAACAGCTCGCCGATCTCGGGCAAGCTCTTTTGCGTCATTTCCTTGGCGATGTACATCGCAATCTGGCGCGGCCGGGCAATGCTGGCCGGGCGCTTTTTGCTGTACATGTCGGCGACCTTGATCTTGTAGAAATCGGCCACGGTCTTCTGGATGTTCTCGACGCCGACTTGCCGATTCTGGATCGACAGCAGGTCTTTCAGGGCCTCGCGCGCCAACTGGATGTTGACGTCCTTTTGTGAAAACCGCGAGTACGCCAGGATCTTGCGCAACGCACCTTCCAACTCGCGCACATTGGCGCGCACGTTCTTGGCGACGAAGAAGGCCACGTCTTCGGGCATCGCCGAGCCTTCGGCATCGGCCTTGCGCATCAGGATGGCGACGCGCATCTCGAGCTCGGGCGGCTCGATCGCAACGGTCAGGCCGGCGTCGAAGCGCGACGTGAGTCGCTCGTCGATGTCGACCAGCCCCTTGGGGTAGGTGTCGCTGGTCATGATGATGTGGGCCTTCTTGGCCAACAGCGCTTCGAAGGCGTTGAAGAACTCCTCCTGCGTGCGCTCCTTGCCGGCAAAGAACTGCACATCGTCGATCAGCAGCAGGTCGAGCGAGTGGTACTTGGCCTTCAGCTCGTCGAAGGTCTTGCGCTGATAGTTCTTCACCACGTCGGTGATGAACTGCTCGGCATGCAGGTACAGCACGCGGGCGTCCGGCCGGTCGGCCAACAAGGCGTTGCCGACCGCGTGCACCAGGTGGGTCTTGCCCAGGCCAACGCCGCCGTAGATGAACAGCGGGTTGTACATGTGGCCGGGGGCACCGGCCACGTGCAGCGCGGCGGTGCGCGCCATCTGGTTGGCGCGGCCCGGCACCAGGGTGTCGAAGGTCAGCGCGGGGTTGAGGCGGTGCCGCGGCAAGACCGGTTGCACCGAAGAATTCGGGCCGCCCGCCGTGCGCAGCGGCACCGCGGCGTGGCCATTGGCCGCTGCGGCAGGCAGGCCATTCAAGGCGTGCAACACCGAACTGGGCTCAGCCTGGCGAAAGCCCGGCGCCGCACCGTTGCTGCCGGGCACATCGCGCGGCGCCAACGACAGATCGAGCCGAACCGCCTTGCCGGCGAGCTCGGTCAACACGGCTTCAATGCGGCTGGCGTACTGATTGCGGATCCAGTCGAGCTTGAAACGGTTGGGCACGCGCAGCGAAGCCACGGCCCCTGCAGACCCTTCGTCGGTCATGTCGGCGGCGGGTAGGGGACGAATCCAGGTGTTGAATTGTTGTTCCGGCAGTTCAGCGGCGAGTCGCTCGCAGCCGCGTTGCCAAAGGTCTGGGCTCATTTGTGGAAAAGTTCTTTTCGGAGCGGTCGGATTCTACGGTGCAAACGCAGCGGGAGCGCAGTTATCCACAGTTTTGAAACCGAGGTCAATACCCGTGCCGTGGCGCATGGCGCCGTGTAAGTCTTTGACTTGGAAGGGGCTTTTTGGTGTAATAGTGGGTTTCCCGAAGGCCGGGGCACAACCCAGCCTGATTCACCCACCGTTCCCGACGAGAAGCCTTGGCAGTTCGCGCAGTGCGCAGCCCGCCGATTCACGCAGGACTCCCCAGCAGGACCGACCATGAAACGCACATACCAAGCTTCCAAGACCCGCCGCGCCCGCACGCACGGCTTCCTCGTTCGCATGAAGTCCAAGGGCGGCCGCGCGGTGATCAACGCACGCCGCGCCAAGGGTCGCAAGCGCCTGGCTGTCTGAGCTCGCTCGGCCACCCGGCTGTCACGCCTGTGTTGTGGTGCGGCCGCTCCGGGGTGGCGCCGTGATAGGCCGCATCGTGCGTTCCGCCGATTTCGAACGTGTGTTGAAAGCACCGACCCAGGCGCGCAGCGCGCATTTCGCCGTGCACTACCTGGCCAGCCTGCCGAGCCAGCCTGCCAAGCCTCGCCCGAAGTCCGTTTCCACCGAGTTGTCAACAGATGTGGCACCGTTAGGGGGCATGCCCGTGGATAAGTCGCTGGTTCAAGGCCTTTGGATGGGCGCCGTGGTGCCCAAACGCCATGCCCGGCGGGCGGTGACCCGCACGCTGATCAAGCGTCAGATTCGCCGTGCCCTCGTCGGCCAGGCCGGCTTGGCCAGCGGCCTGTGGGTGGTGCGTTTGCGCAGCCCGTTCGACCGCGCCAACTATCCCAGCGCGGCGTCCGAAGCCCTGCGCATCGCCGCGGCGGCCGAGTTGAGCAGCGTGTTGTCGCATGCGGTGCGCCGGGCCGCGGCCTGAGCAGGCGGCAATGCGCGACCTTCTGTTCACCCTGCCGCAGCGCGTGTTGATGCTGCTGGTGCGTGGCTATCGGCTGTTCTTCAGTGCCTGGCTCGGCAGTTCGTGTCGCTTCGAGCCGACGTGCTCGACCTATTCGCTGCAAGCCTTGCAACAGCATGGCGCCGCGGCGGGAACCTACCTGACCTTGCGCCGATTGGCGCGGTGTCATCCGTGGTGCGAGGGCGGGCATGATCCCGTTCCTGACCGGCCAGGCCTGTTTTCGCGCCACGTCGCCAACGCGTCATTGGATGCGCGCACGCTGCCGCTTTCTTCTTCTCCTTCTTTGCGCAAAAAGACCCTCTCATGACAGATATTCGCCGCACCCTGCTGTGGGTGGTGTTCACGGTTTCGCTGGTGCTGATCTGGGATGCCTGGAACAAGAACATCGGCAAGCCGTCGATCTTCAACCCGAAGCCGGCGGTCACGGCCAGCGCTGCCAATCCGCCTGTGGGCCCGGGCGCGGCCAGCAGCAGCACGAATGCCGTACCGACCCCGTCGGCCCTGGGTGCTTCCAGCGCGGCCACGACGCCGCCGGTGGCCAGCGCCGGCACGCCGGCCGTGGCGCCGCTGGAGCGGGTCACGGTGTCAACCGACCTGGTCAAGGCCACGCTGGACAGCCGTGGCGGTTCGCTGGTGCGCGTTGAACTGCTCACGCAGCACGAGCAGCTGCAAAAAGACATGTACCAGCGCGTGCGCGAACTGCTGGGCCTGTCGCCCAGGCAGGACGAGCAGTTCGACCACCAGAACAATGTCGTGGTGCTCGACGAATCGGCGCATCGCTTGTACGTGGCGCAGACCGGCCTGATTCCCGCCGCAGGCGGCAGCGGCTTGCCGAACCACCATACGCCGATGACGCCGGTGCCCGGCGAGCGCACGCTGAACGCCGGCAGCGATGAACTGCAGGTGAAGTTCGAATCGCCTGTGGTCGGTGGCGTCAAGCTGGTCAAGACCTATACCTTCAAGCGCGGCGACTACGTGATCGGCGTGCGCAACGAAGTGATCAACGAGACCGGCGTGCCGGTCAACGCACGGCTGTATCTGCAGTTGATTCGCGACGGCAACGACGCGACGGGCGGCTCGAGTTTCTATTCCACGTTCACCGGGCCGGCGATCTACGACCAGGCCAACAAGTTCAAGAAGGTCGACTTCAAGTCCATCGAGAAACGTGTCCCCGGCGAAACGCCGGACCACGTCATCACCGCCGACAACGGCTGGGTGGCGATGGTGCAGCACTACTTCGCCGCCGCCTGGCTGATCGACAAGCCCGATGCTTCGAAGCAGCCGCGCGAGTTCTTCACCGGCAAGTTGGACATCACCAACGATGTGACCGGCGGCCCGGCCCATGTGTACCAGGTCGGCATGTTCGTGCCGCTGGGCGATGTGGCGCCCAACGCCAGCAAGACCTTCGATGCGCGTCTGTTCGTCGGCCCCCAAGAAGAACAAAAGCTCGCCTCGCTGGCGCCCGGCCTGGAGCTGGTCAAGGACTACGGCTACTTCAAGATCCTGGCCGAGCCGCTGTTCTGGCTGCTCACCCAGCTGCACAAGATCATCGGCAACTGGGGCTGGGCGATCGTCGGTCTGGTGGTGCTGTTGAAGATCGCCTTCTACTGGCTCAACGCCACGGCCTACCGTTCGATGGCCAAGATGAAAGCCATCAACCCGAAGATCATGGAGATGCGCGAGCGCCTGAAGGACAACCCGCAGCAGATGCAGCAGGAAATGATGCGCATCTACCGCGAAGAGAAAGTCAACCCGATTGGCGGCTGTTTGCCGATCGTGGCGCAGATGCCGTTCTTCATTGCGCTGTACTGGGTGTTGCTGTCGAGCGTCGAGATGCGCAACGCACCGTGGATCGGCTGGATCACCGACCTGTCGGCCAAGGACCCGTATTTCATCTTGCCGCTGTTGATGACCGCGTCGAGCCTGGTGCAAACCTGGCTCAACCCGACGCCGCCCGACCCGGTGCAGGCCAAGATGATGTGGATCATGCCGCTGGTGTTCTCGGTCATGTTCTTCTTCTTCCCGGCAGGCCTGGTGCTGTACTGGCTGACCAACAACATCCTGTCGATCACCCAGCAGTGGTTGATCAACAAGCAGCTGGGCGCACACAAGAAATAGATTCGCTTCGGCACGGGACGAGTTCACGTTCTAGCCGAATGCCTAGGGGGTTCTCCTCAAGGGGCGCCGCCACGCCGCCGATAAGCTGTCTCTGTGAGCGGCTCTCGGCCGCTCAACCAGTCAATGCGGGGCAGACCCGCTGGTGAGACCGAAGCGGCGTGACATATCCCCCACGCCGCCACCCAACTCACCGGCGGCTCGGGAGGACGACTCAGCCAAGCGCCACGGGCGACGCTGACGCTTCACCCCGCGCCACATGCGTTTGAGGTTCGCCCTTCGGCGGCAGCCTCAAACGCATGGCCGACAATCACGCGATGCTGCCGCGCCACCACGACCCGATCGTTGCCATCGCCACGGCCGCGGGCCGCGGCGCCGTGGGCATCGTGCGCGCGTCGGGCCGCGATCTGCAGCCGCTCATCGACGCCGTGTGCGGCGTGAACTCGCTCAAGCCACGCCATGCGACCTACCTGCCGTTTCTCGATGGCCTGGGCCAGGCCATCGACCAGGGGCTGGTCATCCATTTCCCTGCGCCGAACTCGTACACCGGTGAAGCGGTTCTCGAATTTCAGGCACATGGCGGCCCGGTGGTGCTGGAGCTGTTGCTGGTGCGCTGTCTGCAGGCCGGGCTGGACATCGGCCTGCGGCTCGCCGAACCGGGCGAATTCACGCAGCGCGCCTACCTCAACGACAAACTCGATCTGGCGCAGGCCGAAGCGGTCAGCGACCTGATCGAGGCCAGCACCGAAGCGGCGGCACGCTCGGCCAGCCGCTCCCTGAGCGGTGCGTTCTCGGACCAGGTGCGCGCCTTGCGCGACCGACTCGTCAAGCTGCGCATGCTGGTCGAAGCCACGCTCGACTTTCCCGAGGAAGACATCGACTTTCTGCAACAGGCCGACGCGCGCGGACAGCTCGATGCGATTGCCGCCAGCGTCGACAGCGTGCTCGATCGCGCGCGGCAAGGCGCCTTGTTGCGCGAAGGCATACAGGTCGTGCTGGCGGGTCAGCCCAACGTCGGCAAGAGCTCGCTGCTCAACGCCTTGGCCGGCGCCGAACTGGCCATCGTCACGCCGATTCCCGGCACCACGCGCGACAAGGTCAGCCAGACCATCCAGATCGAGGGCGTGCCCTTGCACGTGATCGACACCGCCGGACTGCGCGAGCTGGGCGAGACCGGCGACGAGGTCGAGCGCATCGGCATCGCGCGCAGCTGGGCCGCGATCGAACACGCCGATGCCGTGCTGTTCATGCACGACCTGACACGCCTCGGCGAAGCAGATTACGCCGCCGGTGATGCGCAGATCGCCCAGCGCTTGCAAGCCCATGCGGTCGAGCGCATCGTGCACGTGTTCAACAAGAGCGACGTGGCCGATGCTGCCGATCCGACGAAGCGCGTGCCGGGCAGTGTGGTGCTGTCGGCGCAGACCGGCGCCGGCCTGGATGAGCTGCGGCGCACCTTGTTGCAACTGGCCGGCTGGCATGCACAGCCCGAAGGCGTGTTCATCGCACGCGCACGCCATGTGCACGCCTTGCAGCGCACCCGCACGCACCTCGACCTGGCCCGGGCGCAGGCCGCGTCGCCCGAGCCGGCGCTCGACCTGCTGGCCGAAGAACTGCGGCTTGGCCACAATGCGTTGTCCGAAATCACCGGCGAGTTCAGCTCCGATGATTTGCTGGGCGAAATCTTCAGTCGCTTTTGCATCGGCAAATGAAGCCTGCTTCATGCGACAAGCGGCAGGATTGTGCCGACCGGCGGCGGGCACCCCCCTTCGACTGGGTTGTCCCCGCCGCGCCGCGAATCGATAATCACGGCTTGGACTGCGGGCGGGTCTGACCCTTCACTCTGCGGCGGCAAGACATGGAACTTTCCGATCTCGTTCAAGCAATTCAAACGCTCAACACCGATGACGCGTTCCGCGCCCGGCTCAACCTTGAGCAATGGCGGACCATCGGGCCGTACTTGTCGCAGCACGAAATCCGCAGCGGCGACCTGCTGATCAAGCAGGGCGACACCGACCGCAGCATGTACTTTCTGGGGCAAGGCTCTCTGCAGGTGTTCGTCACCGGCGGCTCGCCGGGCAGCAACCGCATCGCCATCCTGCGTCCGGGTTCGGTGGTCGGCGAACCGGGCTTGTTCGTCGCGGGGCCGCGTGGCGCCAACGTGGAGGCCATGACGCCGTGCACCGTCTGGGCCTTGCGCGGACCGCGCCTGGAAGAACTGGCGCAGCGTTCACCGGCCCTCGCGCTGGAACTGGTGCGTGGTGCCGGCGCCGTGATGGCCATCCGCTTGCGCGCGACAGTGGCCAGGCAGTCACCGACCTCCTGACGCGCCACCAGGCGCCGCCGGCCCGGCGAATCAAGCGTCAATCGCGGCCCAGCAGCTTGCCTTCGGCCAGCGCCAGCGGTTCCGGCAGGCCTGACAGCACCAGCGTGTCCCCGGCCGCCAGCACCAGATCGTCCAGGGGTTTCGTGACCGCGCCTGATGCGCGGCGCACCGACACCACGCTCACGCCGACCGCATGCAGCGCTTGCGCAGCCAAGCTGTGCCCGACGCAGGCAGCGGCCGACGGCAGGCTGATGCTGAGCAGCCGGGCCTGCTGCAACTCATCGACGGTGTCGTCGTCGGCGCCGTGAAAGTAGCCGCGCAGCAGCCCGTAGCGGGCGTCCCGCTGTTCTTGCACGACCCGGATCACACGGCGCATCGGCACGCCGACCAGGGCCAGCGCATGGCTGGCCAGCATCAAGGAACCCTCGATGGTTTCGGGCACGACCACCGTGGCGCCAGCGGCTTGCAGCCGTTCCAGATCGGCATCGTCCAAGGTGCGCACGATCACCGGCACCTTGGGCGCATGCGCCTGTACCTGGTGCAGGATCTTCAGGGCTGACGGCGTGTCGTGGTAACTCACCACCACCGCACTGGCGCGCGCCAAGCCGGCCGCCATCAGGCTTTGCAAGCGGGCGGCGTCGCCGAACACGACGCTCTGGCCAGCGGCCGCGGCCTGGCGCACACGGTCGGGGTCGAGGTCGAGCGCCATGTAGGGAATGCGTTCACCGTCCAGCATGCGCGCCAGGTTCTGTCCACTGCGGCCATAGCCGGCGATGATGATGTGCGCTTCGGTGTTGATGGCGCGCTTGGCGATCGAGGTCATGGCCACCGACTGCATCAGCCAGTCGCTGGCGCTCAGACGCATCACGATGCGGTTGCTGTACATGATCAGCAGCGGCGTGGCCAGCATGCTCAGCACCATGCTGGCCAGCACCGGGCTCAGCCACCTTGCGTCGATGAGCTGGTGCGCGGCGCCGAGCGTCAGCAGCACGAAGCCGAATTCGCCGGCCTGTGCCAGGTAGAGGCCGGTGCGCAACGCCACGCCGGGCGCGGCGCCGAACAAGCGCGCCAGCGCGGCCACGAGCACGAACTTGGCCAGCACCGGCAGCAGGGTCAGCACCAGCACCAAAAACCACTGGTCGAGCACCGGACGCCAGTCCAGTTTCATGCCGATGGTGATGAAGAACAGGCCCAACAGCACATCATGGAACGGCCGGATGTCGGTTTCCACCTGGTGCTTGTATTCGGTCTCGGCCACCAGCATGCCGGCCACAAACGCGCCCAGCGCCATCGACAGGCCGGCGTGCTCGGTCAGGTAGGCCAGGCCCAGCGTGATCAGCAGCAGGTTCAGCATGAACAGCTCTTCGCTCTTGCGCCGCGCCACCTGCGTCAGCCACCAGCGCATCACCTTCTGGCCGCCGACCAGCAGCACGCCCAACAGCACGGCGGCCTTCAGGCCAGCCCAGGCGAGTGACGCCGCCATGTCGGCGCCGCTTGAATTCAGTGCCGGAATCAGCACCAGCAAAGGCACCACGGCCAAGTCCTGGAACAGCAGCGCGCCCATCACGCGTTTGCCGTGCTCGCTTTCCAGCTCGAGCCGGTCGGCCATCATCTTCACGACGATGGCGGTGCTCGACATGGCGATCGCACCGCCCAGCACCACCGAGCCGCGCCACGACAGCTCCCAGGGGTGCGCGGAAAACGAAAACAACCAGCCGAGCAGCAGGTGTCCGAGCATCGTGCCGGTGATGGTGAGCAGCACCTGCGCGAACCCGAGCCCGAACACCAGCTTGCGCATGCTGCGCAACTTGGGCAGGTTGAATTCGAGCCCGATGACGAACATCAGGAACACCACGCCGAACTCGGCCAGATAGCGCACGCCTGCCGAGTCCTTGGCCAGTGCGAGTGCGTTCGGGCCGATGATCACGCCGACCGCCAGATAACCCAGCATCGGCGGCAAGCGCACGAGCCGGCACAGCACCACGCCCACGACCGCGGCGACCAGGTAAAGCAACACAAGTTCAAGGGTGGAAGCCATCAGCGCGCAATCCGACGTGGGTGCAGGGCCGTGCCTACAATCGGTTGATCCTAAACGACAGCCTGTCCACTTTCGATCGCAAACCCCGTGCCGGCCAAACCTAAATTCGACGCTGAACGCGCGCTGCAATTGGCGCGCGAAACCTTCGACATCGAAGCCCAGGCGCTGCTCGGGTTGAAGGCGCGCCAAGGCCAAAGCTTCGCGCAGGCGGTGGAGGTGATACTGAACAGCCGCGGCCGCGTGGTGGTGATGGGCATGGGCAAGAGCGGCCATGTGGGCCGCAAGATCGCCGCCACGCTCGCCTCCACCGGCACACCGGCCATGTTCGTGCACCCGGCGGAGGCCAGTCATGGCGATCTCGGTATGGTGACCCCCGGCGACGTGGTGCTGGCGATTTCCAATTCAGGCGAGAGCGACGAGCTCGCGGCCATCATCCCGGCGCTGCGCCGCGTCGGCGTCACGCTGGTTGCGATGACCGGGCGGCCTGAATCCACGCTCGCACAGCACGCCGATTTTGCATTGAGCTCCGCGGTCGATCAGGAAGCCTGCCCGCTGAACCTTGCGCCCACGGCGAGCACCACCGCGCAAATGGCGCTTGGCGACGCGCTCGCGGTGGCCTTGCTCGATGCACGTGGCTTCAAGGAAGACGACTTCGCGCGTTCGCATCCTGGCGGCAACCTCGGCCGCAAACTGCTGACCCATGTACGCGACGTGATGCGCAGCGGCGACGACATTCCGCGCGTCGCGCCCGACACTGCGTTCATCGAGATGATGCGGGAGATGACCACCAAGGGCCTGGGCGCGACCGCGGTGGCCGATGCGCACGGCAAGGTACTGGGCATCTTCACCGACGGCGACCTGCGCCGCTTGATCGAGCATGGCCAAGACCCGCGCCTGCTTAACGCGCGCGACGCGATGCATCCGAACCCGCGGCTGGTGCGCGACGACGCCCTCGCCGTCGACGCCGCCGAGCTGATGGAAAAATACCGCATCACCAGCGTGCTGGTGGTCGATGCGCACGGGGTGCTGGTCGGCGCGCTGAACTCGAACGACCTGATGCGCGCGAAGGTGATCTGATGCCCACCATCGATCCGGTGCTCAGCTTCACGCCGCAACTGCTGTTGCGCGCACAAGGCATTCGCGCGGCCATCTTCGATGTGGACGGCGTGCTCACCGACGGCCGCATCTACCTCAGCGAACGCGGCGAAGAATTCAAGGCCTTCAGCACGCTGGATGGGCACGGCCTGAAGCTGCTGGCGCAAGCCGGCATCACGCCGATGGTCGTCAGCGGCCGCGATTCCCCGGCCGTGCGCCGCCGCGTCGCCGACCTCGGCATCGCGCACGCCGTCTACGGTGCGCACGACAAGCTGGTGGCCGCGCAAAGCCTGTTGACGCAACTGCAGCTGGACTGGAACGCGTTGGCCGTGATGGGCGACGACTGGCCCGACCTGCCGCTGATGACGCGCGCCGGCTTTGCCTGCGCGCCGGTCAACGCGCATGCCGAGGTCAAGGCCATCGCGCACCACGTCACCGCCGTGTCGGGTGGCCATGGCGCCGCGCGCGAATGCTGCGATCTGCTGCTGGTGGCTGCGGGCCGCTACGCCGCGCTGCTGCACGGCCATCTGATCACGCTGGACGACGGCGCGTGAGGTGCTGAGCTGAACGCGCGCTCGTTGTTGGTGCCGGCTCTGGCGAGCGTCTCGCCCACAGCGCGGCAGCCCTGGCGCTGGCGTTTGCTCGCGCTGGTATCGGCCTATCTGCCGCTGCTGCTGATGGCCTTGCTGGCCTTGGGCACCTGGTGGCTGGTGAAGAACACGCCGTCCTTGAGCGACACCCTCGAGCACGCCGTGCTGCGCCATGAACCCGACTACGAAATGCACCAGTTCACCGTGCAACGCTTCAAGCGCGACGGCCTGCTGCGTGCACAGGTCGAAGGCGATGTGCTGCGCCACTACCCCGACACCGACACGCTGGAGATT
>DASQOS010000546.1:0-4135 GCA_035644375.1 Rhizobacter sp. | reverse complement strand
AGTGGCGAGGTAATCATGAAGCGGCGTCCTCGTCGTCAGTTTCGACCGGCGCGGTCACGCCATCCCAACCTTGGTCGCAGCCGAGTGCGGCCGCGGTACGGCGCCAACGGGTTTCCAGGCTGGCGTCGATGCCGCCGATGTCCGACTCGACCACGCATCCGCCGCGCGACACCGCGGTATCGCTCAGCAGGCGGGCACCGCGTGCGGCCAGCACATCGGCAGCGCCTTGCGCCACCAGCGCATGGTCGTCGGGGTTGACGCGCAGCGTGATGTGGCGCGCGCTCAGCAGCAGGGTGTCCACGGCCTCCTGGGCCACGGTGGCCACCAGTTCGGGATGCAGCGTCAGTTCGGTTCTCACCATCTGACGCGCCAGGTGGGTGGCCGACACGGCCAGTGCACGCGCCATTTCTTGCTGCAGCGAATCCAGTTGTTGCAGATACGACTGCGTCAGCGTGCCGAGCTGGGCCGTGATCTGTGTGGCAAAACTCTGCTTGAATCCTTCGAGCGCGACCAGGCCGTCGCGATAGCCATCCTGATAACCGGCCGTGCGCGCCAGGCGCAGCTGCTCGGCCAGCAACTCGGCGGGCGACGGCGTCGGCGCAGCCGGCGCGGCCGGCGGTTCCGAACGCTGCACACCGGGTGCCAAGGCGTCTTCGGTGCCCGACAGTGCACCGGGGTTCCAGGCCGCGAACCCGTTGAGTTCCTCGCGCGGAATGAACCGGCTGTAGACCGAGGACTTGGCGGCTCCGGGCGCGGCAGGCGCGTTGCGTTTTGCAGCCCCCTTGGGCGGCGGCGCAGGACGCGGCGGCTTAGAGGTATTCGTCATCGCCGCCGCCTCCGAGGACGATCTGGCCTTCGTCGGCCAGACGGCGGACGATCTTCAACAGTTCTTTCTGTTCGGCCTCGACCTCGCTGACGCGCACCGGACCGCGCGATTCGAGGTCTTCGCGCAAGGTCTCTGCGGCGCGCGACGACATGTTCTTGAACACCTTCTCGCGCATCTCCGGCGTCGCGCCCTTGAGCGCGATGACCAGCGATTCGGACTGCACTTCCTTCAAGATCAGCTGGATGCCCTTGTCGTCGATCTTCTCCAGATCGTCGAACGTGAACATGTTGTCCATGATCTTTTGCGCCAGCTCGTTGTCGGCTTCGCGGATGTAGTCGAGCACCGCCGTCTCGACGCTGCCGCCCATCAGGTTGATCATTTCGGCGGCAGTCTTCACGCCGCCGAGCGAGGCCTTGCGCAGCTTGTCGCCGCCGGCCAGCACCTTGCTCATCACTTCGTTCAAGTCTTTCAGCGCCGACGGCTGGATGCCGTCGAGCGTGGCGATGCGCACCAGCACCTCGTTGCGCTGGCGCTCGGTGAAGCACTTCAGCACGTCCGACGCCTGGTCGTGGTCGAGGTGCACCAGGATCGCCGCGACGATCTGCGGGTGTTCGTTGCGCAGCAGCTCGGCCACCGAGTTGCCGTCCATCCACTTCAGGCTTTCGATGCCGCTGACATCGCTGCCCATCAGGATGCGGTCGATCAGCAGGTTGGCCTTGTCGTCGCCGAGCGCCTTGCGCAACACGCTCTTCACGTACTCGTCGTTGTCGCCGACCAGCGTGCTCTGCTGCGAGGCCATCGCTGAAAACGACTCCAGCACGTTGTCCACTTTTTCGCGCGAGATGCCCTTCATCTTGGCAATGGTCTCGCCCAGGCCCTGCACCTCTTTGGGCGACAGGTACTTGAACACCTCGGAAGCTTCTTGCTCGCCGAGGGACATCAGCAGAATGGCTGCGTTTTCCAGTCCTTGTGCGTCCATGGTTCAGGCCTGCCTTTGCAAGTCGTGGGGGCGTTTCATGGGCGTTCTCATTCGGCCTCGCCGCTGACCCAGTTGCGCACGATGTCGGCAACGGCAGCGGGGTTTTCCTTGGCAAAGGCACGCGCGCTTTCAAGGTGGATGCTGGCGCGCGGGCCTTCGATCTTCGGCATGTTCACGGGCGGCAGCACCACGTCGTCGCCGACCACGGCATCGAGCTTGCTGCCGCGTGGATTGGCCGCTGCGTCGGCCTGAACGGCCTTCAGCGCAGGTCGGATCAGGCCGAACACGATCACCAGACCGATCAACGCCAGGGCACCAGGGACAGCCGCGGCGCGCAGCAGGTCGATGGTTTGCGGCTGCTTCCACAGCGGCGTGTTGTCGACCACCACGGGTTCGACCTTGAACGGTGCGTTGATGACCTTGACCGAATCGCCGCGCTCTTGTTTGAAGCCGATGCTTTCGCGCACCAGCGTGTCCAGCTTGGCCAGTTCTTCGCTCGTCAACGGCACACTGGTGGTCTTGCCCTTGGCATCGGTCACGCTGCGGTGGTTGACGACCACGGCGGCATTGAGGCGCTTGACGCTGCCGGTGGCGTTGCGCGTCACCTTCACGGTCTTGTCGACTTCGTAATTCGTCACCGCTTCCTTGCGGCTGTTGCTGGCACCGCCGCCCTGCCCGCCTTGTGCGGTTTGCAAAGGCTGGGCCGCGCCGGTCAGAGGCGCCGTGGCGGGCACCGGCGGCTGGTTCGACGTGGCGCCCGGGATGCCGGTGGCCGCGGTTGCGTTGCTGCCCGACTGTTCGCTGTTCTGCATGCTGCGAACCGTGGCGGTGACGTTGGCGCCCTGGTTCGGCTTGAACTCTTCTGAGGTCGATTCCGTCTGCGAGAAGTCGACGTCGGCCGTGACCTGGGCACGCAGGTTGTCTCGGCCGACCACCGGTTCCAGGATGTCCAGGATGCGCTTGTTGTAGCCGGATTCGATCTGGTTCACGTACTGCAGCTGCTGGGCGTCCAGGCCCGCGCCCGAGGGCGCGTCGCCGGCACCCGACAACAGCGTGCCGGTCTGGTCCAGCACGCTGACCGCCTTGGGGCTCATCTCGGACACGCTCGATGACACCAGGTGAACGATGCCGGCCACCTGCGAGCGGTCGAGGGTGCGGCCGGAGTACAGCGTCAGCATCACCGAGGCGCTGGGTTTTTGTTGTTCGCGAAAGAAGCCGTTCTGGTTCGGCAGCGCCAGGTGGACGCGGGCGTTCTGCACCGCGGGCATCGACATGATGGAACGTGTCAGTTCGCCTTCCAGGCCGCGCTGAAATGTCAGCCGCTCTTGAAACTGGGTTTGGCCGAAACGCGCGCCGTCCATCAGCTCGTAGCCGATGACCGAGCCCTTGGGCAGGCCGGCGGAAGCAAGCTTCAGCCGCAGGTCATGCACTTGCGATGCCGGCACCAGGATCGCGCCACCGCCCTCGGTGTAGCGATATGGAATGTTCATCTGCGAGAGCTGCGCGATGATGGCGCCGCCGTCCTTGTCGGACAGGTTCGCGTACAGCACCTTGTAATCGCCCTGGCTGCTCCACAGGGTGATGGCGGCCAGCACGGCGATCAGCGCCGCGACGCCCACGCCCAGGCTCACACGGCTCTTGACCGGCAGCGCGGCCAGCCTGGCACCGAAACCAAGGGAAGCCAGAGGCCGAGGATTTGCAAGAACGACCGCGTTGTCCATGTTTCCAATTCAGTGCAATGCGAGCAGCCAACGGCGCCCGAATGGAACGATTATTTGGAAACTTGAGGGTGGAGAATGCACCGAACAGCCCGCCAAACAGCGGCCAGTTCCCCACATCCCACGCGCTGAATTTCCCTAAAGTTCAGTCATCGTGCAGCCGAGGCCCGTGCTGCCGGGAGATGCCATGGACGTGACGCTCAAACCATTCAACTTTGCCCAGGCCGTGGCCCGTGCGGGGTTGGGCGTGGACGGGCAACCGCTGGCACCCGGCAAGGCCGTTCAAGGCGCCGGCTTCCAGCAGGTGCTGAGCCAGGCGCTGAACTCGGTCAGCCAGAGCCAGCTCCAGTCCGACAACCTGCAAAAGCAGGTGCAACTGGGCAATCCCACCGTCAGCCTGGAAGAAACCATGGTGGCCATGCAAAAAGCCCAGATCGGTTTCCAGGCCACGATGCAGGTGCGCAACCGGCTGGTGCAGGCTTACTCTGAAATCATGAACATGCAGGTATGACATGTTGGCCCCTCGGCCGACGGGTACGTCGGCCGATCCCCCGAGGGGAGAGAGTGGCGCGGCTCCAAGCCGACCTGCGTCGGCTTGGACGCCACGAGCGC
>DASQOS010000545.1:0-3727 GCA_035644375.1 Rhizobacter sp. | reverse complement strand
TCAACAAGGTTCGCCCGCCCTACAACGTCAGCGTGCTGAACGCCGAAGCGGCCTTGTTTGCACTTGAACATGCCGATGAATTTTCACGTCAGGCAGCGGTGCTGCGCAGTGAACGTACCCGCTTGTCCAAAGCGCTGGCGGCCGTGCCCGGCGTGCAGCCATTTCCCAGCGAGGCCAACATGATCCTGACCCGTGTGCACGATGCCGCCAGCTTGTTCGACGCCTTGAAGCAACGCCGGGTGTTGGTCAAGAATGTGTCCGCCATGCACCCAAGTTTGGCAAACTGCCTGCGGCTGACCGTCGGCACACCCGAAGAAAACGATCTGATGATGGCCGCCCTGACATCTTCCCTTCAAGCGAGCACGACATGAGCACCACCCGCCAGGCCGACGTGACCCGCAACACCGCCGAGACGCAGATCCGCGTCGGCGTGAACCTCGACGGCAGCGGCGTTGCCAAGCTCGCCACCGGCATCGGGTTCTTTGACCACATGCTGGACCAGATCGCCCGCCATGGCCTGATCGACCTGGACATCGATGCCAAGGGCGACCTGCACATCGACGGGCACCACACGGTTGAAGACGTGGGCATCACCTTCGGCCAGGCGGTGGCCAAGGCCGTCGGCGACAAGAAAGGGCTGCGCCGCTATGGCCACGCCTACGTGCCGCTGGACGAAGCGCTGTCGCGCGTGGTGATCGATTTCTCCGGCCGTCCGGGCCTGCACATGCGGGTGGACTTCAAGAGCGGCATGATCGGCACGCTGGATTCGCAGCTGGTGTATGAATTCTTCCAGGGCTTTGCCAACCACGCGCTGGTGACCTTGCACATCGACAACCTGCACGGCGACAACGCACACCATCAGTGCGAAACGATCTTCAAGGCGTTCGCCCGCGCGCTGCGCATGGCGCTCGAGATCGACCCGCGTGCGGCCAACGTCATTCCTTCCACCAAAGGAAGCTTGTGATGGGGCCCCCACGTCGTTTCGCTCCTGCCTCCCGAGGGGGCGCCACGCCTGCGCCCGGGGAACCCGTGCGCGGCGTGTTGCTTGATGGGCACAGGGCTTCGCGTGTGCGCGCAGCGTCATGAGTCGAACCGTGGCGGTCGTCGACTACGGCATGGGCAACCTGCGCTCGGTGTCGCAGGCGGTGCTGCACGTCGCACAAGGCAGCGGCTTCGAGGTGCTCGTCACCTCGAAGCCTGACGAGGTCTACGCGGCCGAACGCGTCGTGCTGCCCGGCCAGGGCGCAATGCCCGATTGCATGCGTGAACTGCGCGAATCGGGGCTGCAAGACGCCGTGCTGCACGCTGCGACGAACAAACCGCTGTTGGGCGTGTGTGTCGGCATGCAGATGCTGCTGTCGCGCAGCGAAGAAGGACCGACCGACGGGCTGGATCTGATTCCGGGCGAGGTGATCCGGTTTCAACTGGAAGGACAGACACAACCCGACGGCAGCCGCTACAAGGTGCCGCAGATGGGCTGGAACGAGGTCATCCAGATGCGTTCCCACCCGCTGTGGGACGCTGTGCCAGACAAGGCGTTCTTCTATTTCGTGCACAGCTTTTATGCCCGACCGTCGGACATGCACCACAGCGCGGGCGAAACTGACTACGGTGTCCGCTTTACCTGCGCGCTCGCTCGGGATAACATTTTCGCTACCCAATTCCATCCTGAGAAGAGCGCCGAGCACGGACTCGCGCTCTATCGCAATTTTTTGTGCTGGAATCCCTGAGCCGTCTTTTCCGTCTGTGTTTGCCTCATTCCAGCTGTCGCGCGCATCCCATTCCCACCACCACTTTCCCTCTCGGCCATGCTGCTGATCCCTGCGATTGACCTGAAAAACGGCCAATGTGTTCGCCTCAAGCAAGGTGACATGAACAACTCCACCACCTTCGGAGAAGATCCTGCCGCCATGGCACGCCGATGGGTCGACGCAGGCGCCAGGCGCCTGCACCTGGTGGACTTGAACGGTGCGTTCGCCGGCAAGCCGGTGAACGAAGCCGCCATCAAGGCCATCTTGGCCGAGGTCGGCGACGAAATTCCGGTGCAGCTGGGTGGTGGCATCCGCGATCTCGACACCATCGAGCGCTACCTCGACGATGGCCTGAGCTTCATCATCGTGGGCACCGCGGCGGTCAAGAGCCCCGGCTTCTTGAAAGACGCCTGTTCGGCCTTCGGTGGCCACATCATCGTCGGTCTGGACGCCAAAGACGGCAAGGTCGCCACCGATGGCTGGAGCAAACTCACTGGCCATGAAGTGATCGACCTCGCCAAGAAATTCGAGGACTACGGCGTCGAAGGTGTGATCTACACCGACATCGGCCGTGACGGCATGCTCAGTGGCATCAACATCGAAGCCACCGTCAAGCTGGCCCAAGCCTTGAGCATCCCGGTCATCGCGTCGGGTGGTTTGTCCAGCATGTCCGACATCGAAAGGTTGTGCGCGGTGGAAGACGAGGGCGTCGAAGGCGTGATCTGCGGCCGTGCGATCTACAGCGGCGATCTGGATTTCGCGCTGGCGCAACAGCGGGCCGACGAACTCAAAGGCTGACGCCTGACCTAACCGGAGCGGCCTGCGTACGCGGCCGCGTTGCATGCTTGCCAAACGCATCATTCCCTGCCTTGACGTGACCGGCGGTCGTGTCGTCAAAGGCGTCAACTTCGTCGAGCTGCGCGATGCGGGCGATCCGGTCGAGATCGCAGCGCGCTACAACGAGCAGGGCGCCGATGAACTGACCTTCCTCGACATCACCGCCACCAGCGACGGCCGCGACCTGATCCTGCACATGATCGAGGCGGTGGCGTCGCAGGTGTTCATTCCGCTCACCGTCGGTGGCGGCGTGCGCAGCGTCGACGATGTGCGGCGTCTGCTCAATGCGGGCGCGGACAAGGTGAGCTTCAACTCGGCAGCGGTCGCCAACCCGCAGGTGATCCGAGACGCCTCCGCCAAATACGGTGCTCAGTGCATCGTGGTGGCCATCGACGCCAAAGCGCGCGCCGACCAGTCGGGGTGGGACGTGTACACGCACGGCGGACGCAAGAACACCGGCATCGACGCCGTGGCCTGGGCGCGCCAGATGGCCGAACAGGGGGCTGGAGAAATCTTGTTGACCAGCATGGACCGCGACGGCACCCAGGTTGGGTTCAACCTGCCGCTGACGCGTGCGGTCAGCGATGCGGTGAACATCCCGGTGATCGCCTCGGGCGGTGTCGGCACGCTCGAGCATCTGGTCGAAGGCATTCAACAAGGTGGGGCCGACGCGGTGCTGGCCGCCAGCATCTTTCACTATGGACGGCACACCGTGGGCGAAGCCAAGGCATTGATGGCCAGCCGCGGCATTCCTGTGCGGCAATGATTCGCACGCCGCCGCGGTCCGCGCCGGCGGGTCGTCCCCAGCAAAGCCCGGTCCTTTCGGCGGCCGGCGTGTCGACATCGCGGCGCGGCGAAGTGCGCTTGATCGGCGGGCAGTGGAAGCGCAGCAAGCTGCCAGTGGCCGATGCGGCCGGCCTGCGGCCGACACCCGACCGCGTGCGGGAAACGCTGTTCAACTGGCTGGGACAGGACCTCGACGGCTGGCGTTGCCTTGATGCGTTCGCTGGCAGTGGCGCATTGGGCTTCGAGGCGGCCTCGCGCGGCGCCAGCGAGGTCATGCTGCTCGAGCGCGACGCCAGACTGTCGGCAGGACTGCGTGCGGTTCAACAGCGACTGAAGGCGAGCATGGTGCGCAT
>DASQOS010000544.1:0-2529 GCA_035644375.1 Rhizobacter sp. | reverse complement strand
TCTGGGCGGACTGCCCACGCAGGAGCTGACCGAAACCGGTTCCGACCCGCATGAGGTCTTCATCGAGTCGGTGCAGAAGTGGTTCGACGTTCGCGCGCGCTATCTGCAGTGGACCGACGGCCGCCTGGCGCAAATGCTGATCGCCACAGACGTGACCAGCCGCCGCCAGGCGGAAACCCAGGCCGCCCAGCAGGCCGAGAAATCGCAGGTGACGAGCCGGCTGGTCACCATGGGCGAGATGGCGTCTTCGGTCGCGCATGAGCTGAATCAGCCGCTGACGGCGATCACCAACTATTGCAACGGCATGGTGTCGCGCGTTCAAAACGACGCCATCGAGAAGGTCGATCTGATCGCCACGCTGCAAAAAACTGCGCGCCAAGCCGAACGCGCCGGGCTGGTGATTCGCCGCATACGCGCCTTCGTCAAACGCAGCGAACCGCAGCGTCAGGAGGCGCAGGCGCGCACCATCGTCGATGACGCGGTCGATCTGGCCGGCATCGAGCTGCGCCGGCGCAACGTGGCGATACGCGTCTACGTGGCGCAGCGGCTGCCGACCCTGGTCGTCGACCCGATCCTGATCGAGCAGGTGGTGCTGAACCTGCTCAAGAACGCCGCCGAGGCGATCGACTCGGCGCAGCTGCCTCCGTCGCGACGCAGCATCGAACTGCGCGTGGTTCCCAAACACACCGCCGAAGAAGGCGGCGTGATCGAATTCAGCATCACCGACACCGGTCCCGGCCTGAAAGAAGACGTGCTTGCGCGGCTGTACGAAGCCTTCTTTTCGACCAAGGCCGAGGGCCTGGGAATCGGGCTCAGCCTGTGCCGTTCGATCATCGAGAGCCACCGCGGCCGGATACGCGCGCAGAACTTATACAATGGCAGCACCGCTGTCGGCTGCCGTTTCACCTTTACGCTGCCGGTCGAAACCGCCAAATCCCCAGGCCTTGAACCGGCCGTGACATGAGTCCTCCTCCATGAGCTTGATTCCGAAAAAGGGCACGGTCTATGTCGTTGATGACGACGAAGCGGTGCGCGACTCCCTGCAATGGCTGCTTGAAGGCAAAGACTACCGAGTCAAATGCTTCGAGTCATCAGAGTCGTTTCTCACCCGGTTCGACCCGCGCGAAGTGGCCTGCCTGATCGCCGACATCCGCATGGACGGCATGAGCGGCCTGGAGCTTCAAGACCGCTTGCTGGAACGCAAATCGCCGCTGCCGGTGGTCTTCATCACGGGCCATGGCGACGTGCCGATGGCCGTGACGACCATGAAAAAAGGCGCGATGGATTTCATCGAAAAGCCTTTCAAGGAAGAAGAACTGCTCGGCCTGGTCGAGCGCATGCTGGACCAGGCGCGCAACGCTTTCTCGCATCATCAAGAGGCCGCCAGCCGCGATGCCTTGCTGTCGCGCCTGACCACCCGCGAAACGCAGGTGCTCGAGCGCATCGTGGCGGGCCGCCTGAACAAGCAGATCGCCGACGACTTGGGCATCAGCATCAAGACGGTGGAAGCGCATCGCGCCAACATCATGGAAAAATTGAACGCCAACACCGTCGCCGATCTGCTGAAAATCGCGCTGGGCGCACAACAGACCAAGGCCTGAAGGTCCACCACCTCTGCCAGGGCCGCTTCACCAGCGGCCCTTTTCAATTCGGCACCCGATTCATCTCTCACATCCAGGACCGCCCGATGACCGCCCAACTGATTGACGGCAACACCCTCGCTCAAAAGATTCGCACCCAGGTGGCCGAACGCGCCTCGGCGCTGACCGCCAAAGGCACGCGGCCGGGTCTCGCCGTGATCCTGGTCGGCGAAGACCCGGCCAGCCAGGTGTATGTGAGCCACAAGGTCAAAGACTGCGAGGCGAGCGGTGTGCGTTCGGTGCTCGACCAATACCCGGCCGGTTTTTCCGAAAGCGATCTTCTCGCCCGCATCGACGCGCTGAACCACGACACCAGCATCCACGGCATCCTGGTGCAGATGCCGCTGCCGGCACATATCAACCCGCACAAAGTCATCGCGGCCATCGCCACCACCAAGGACGTCGACGGCTATTCGGTGCTCAGCGCCGGTGAACTGATGAGCGGCCTGCCGGGTTTCCGACCGTGCACGCCCTATGGCTGCATGAAACTGATCGAAGCCACAGGCCTCGACCTGCGCGGCAAACATGCCGTGGTCATCGGCCGCAGCAACACGGTAGGGAAACCGATGGCCTTGCTGCTCTTGCAAGCCCACGCCACCGTCACCATCTGCCACAGTGCGACCCAGGACCTGGCCCATCACACCCGGCAAGCCGACGTGGTGGTGGCGGCCGTGGGACGGCGCAACACGCTGACGGCCGACATGGTGAAGCCGGGCGCCATCGTGATCGACGTGGGCATGAACCGCAACGACCAAGGAAAATTGTGTGGCGATGTTGATTTTGCAGGGGTGTCCGAGGTGGCCGCTTGGATCACGCCGGTGCCAGGCGGGGTTGGGCCGATGACCCGCGCCATGCTGCTCGTCAACACCCTCGAATCTGCGGAACGCGT
>DASQOS010000543.1:0-11632 GCA_035644375.1 Rhizobacter sp. | reverse complement strand
ACCGCTCAAGGTCAGCACGCAGGTCGCGACAATCAATTTCTTCATTGGGTTGTCTCCTGGCTATGTTTTGGGGTGACAACACGAACGAACGACCGTTGTCACGCCATTGAGCTTAGATTCCGCCTTGAATCTTCCTAACGGGAGATTCCCGCGCCAAAGTCACCGCAGGCAGCGAAACAAACCTGCTGTTTAGCCTGATGGCGTGCCGCCGCAACTGTCCCGCACCACCAGCTCGACGGGTTGCACGATGTCCTGCGGCATCGCGTCGCCGTTCACCACCAGCTCGACGCCGGTGCGGCCGAGTACCTCCTTGTCGACGCGCAGCGTGGTCAGGCCCATCGAGCCGTAAGTGGCGGCGGGAATGTCGTCGAAGCCGACGAAAGCGATGTCCTCGGGCACGCGCAGGCCGAGCGCCTGGCAGACGCGGATCGCCGCGAGTGCGGCCATGTCGTTGTAGGCGAACACGGCGTCGGGCCGGGGCCGCAGCTTGAGCAGTTCGCGCATCGCCGCCTCGGCGCCATGGATGGTGTCCATGCCCGGCGGCGCGACGACTTCGAGGTCCGGGTCGGCGAGCACGCCGGCTTCAAACAGTGCACGGCGGTAGCCGCGCTCGCGCTCGCGGATGCTGAAGTGCGCGAGCGAGCCTGCCAAGTAGGCCACGCGCCGATAGCCACGCTGCAGCAGGTGCTGGGTCGCGAGATAACCGCCATGCACGTTGTCGGGATTCACGCTGCGGCAACCGGGCATCCAGAAGTCCACCAGCGCCAGCGGCAGGTCCATGCCGCGCAGCAGGTCCACGACCTCGGTCTCGAAGAAGCCCGCGGCCATCAGCGCATCCGGCTCGTGCATGCGCAGCAGGTTGCGCACTGGATCGGCGGGGCCGGCGCTGAGCATGGTCGGCACGATGCCGAATTCGCGGCAGGTCTCCTCGACACCGTGCATCACCTGCGAGAAGAACGGGTTGAGCGAGAAGCTGCTGTGGTGGCGGTGCACCATGAACACGAGCCGGCGTGCCTTGGCCGAACGCAGGCGACCCAGGTTGTAGCCGAGCTTGCGTGCCACCTCGCGCACCTCGCGGCGCGTCGTGTCCGAGAGCCCGCGCTGGTTCTTCAGTGCGCGCGAGACGGTGCCGATCGACACGCCGGCCGCCAGCGCGATGTCGCGGATGGTGACGCCGGCGGGCACCTCGATGCGCCCGGGTGTCGATGGGGTGCCGGGCTTCGAGGGGTCTGCGGCGCTCACGTCGCGGCCTCCGATGGGCACGCCGACAAGCGCGAGCGGATCACGCACGGCGCGTCGGGCGTGAGCGCGAGCCCGCAGCGAGCGGCCAGCGGGTGATCGGGGGGCGCACACGCGACGCGCCCCAGATCGAACGCGGCGTTCATCGGTTCGAGGCCGAGCGCGAAGTGACGCCCATTCCACGGCGGATGCAGCCGCCCGCCATGGCTGACCCAGAGCATCAAATCGGGCAGCAGCGCGCGATCCCAGTCCAGCGTCAAGGCCCAGCCCGCGTCGACGAAGTGGGCGGTGACAGGCCCGCGCATCTGCATCAACTGCATCAGCTCTTCGCTGTCCGACGCTTGCGGATAGGCCGTGAAATCGCCGGTCCCGCCGGCGGCCAGCGCAACGGCGGCGAGGCGATCGAAGCGTGTATCGGCGGCAACGCGCGAACGGCCGGGTTCGGCCGGGACCGGGTAAGTCAGCCCAGGGCCGTCGTGCGCGAGCGTCAATCGCACGCGGCCGGCGTTCAGCCTCAGGGTCGGGTGCAGTGCAACGGGCAGCGTGCACGCACGCCGGACGTGGATCTGCAACTCGATGTCGAGCGCGGGCGCGTCGGGCACGGCACGCACGGTGCGCGTGAGGCGCCGCACATCCTGGTCGGCAGGCAGGTCGATCTGCAGGCCCAGCGCGTGAGGCTCGGCGAGGTCCAGCCAGTGCCACGGGTGGTGCCAGGCGTAGCCGTGTTCCCAAGGGTCGCCCGGCGCCTGGGGCTGCCATCCGGGCGGCAAGCGGGCCGGGCGATCACAGCGGCCGAACGGCACACATGGCCACTCGCCGCGCAGCCGCCGCAACGCGCCGGGCCATCGATCGGCATCGGGTTCGTCGGCCCAGGGAGCGACCTGCAAGGGAGAGAAATCAGGCCGGCCCGGTGCGCGGAAGACGACGGGCGCGAGCATGCCGCCCAGCGCCTGAAGCGCTGCATCGCCACCGGGCCAGCACAGGCGACGGGAGGAATCGAAGGCGGTGGAGGGGGCGGGCGGCGTGACCAACATGGGCGGGAACGCGTAAGGGGCAACTCCATACCCCCGCAAGTGTAGGAAGAGGAAAATGTTTAGTAAACAAATAAACTCCAGTCAGGGATCGCCCTGAGGATCGCCCGATTCGCAGGCTCGCGCACCGCCCCACCGGCGCCCACGCGGCGCGCCTAGCCGAAGGGCTGGTTTGCGATGCGCTCGAACAGAAGCTCCTGCGCGCCTTCCCACAGCACCTTGGTGCCGAGCGCGCGCAGCTGCTCCTTGCCTTCGACGATGCTCAGAAAGTGGTTGCCGGCCAGCGGCCCCATCTTGCTGGCGAAACTGCAGCCGCCGTAGGCGAGCAGCAGTTCGGTCTCGCTGAAACCGCCGGGATAGAACAGGATGTCGCCCGCCGACGGGTGGCTGGTGTGGTTCTCGAAACCCACCCCGAGCTGGAAATCGCCCAGCGGCACCCACACCGCTTCGCCGCTCCAGCGCACGTGAATCAGCTTCTGGCGGTACGGCAGCAGGAACAGGAAGGCGGCAACGGTCTGCGGTGCGTCGGCGACCGTCTCGGCAACGAAGCTGAAGCCGCCGGCGGTGATGCGAATGCGTTCTGTCATGGAAGATCCTGCAAGGAAAAATGCAGTGGCCCAGGAGCCAGCTTGGGGCCACCCCCGAGGATGACCGTGGGTGCCCGCCATGGGGGCCGAGCTGTCCAGCGTCCAGCAAGACCGCAGAGCGTGATCATGTCACGCTGCCCGCCCCTCGAAACCCTTGCCGGGCGGTACATTCCGCACATCCCAGCAGCGGTCCGGCGTCGGCGTGGCATGCGGTTCCGCGCATCAAGCTTTTCCCGGATTCGCCGATATACCCGTTCTCCAGGCCATTCCTCGCGGCCTTCAGCGATCAACGTTTGCAGACGCCCTCCATGGACTCCAAGAAACCCCTCGCCGACCCGGCTTTCATGTACCTCGCCGACGACGACTGGTCAGCCGACAAGTCTTTGAGCTATCGCCAGTTGGTCGAGCAGGCGCAGACCGGCATGTTCATCGTCCAGGATGAAATGCTCACCTACGCCAACCCGAAGCTGCTCGAGATGGTCGGGTACACGAAGGACAAGCTGGTCAACGTGCGCAAGGCCAGCGCCATCGTTCACCCGAAAGACCGGGCGCGTTTCGAAGACCAGGTGCGCCAGCGCTTTGCCGGCGTTGCGGGCGTTCCGTATGAAGTTCAGTGCGAGCGCGCCGATGGCTCGACCTTCGAGGCGCGCGTCTATGGCCGGCTGGTCACCTACGACGGCCGCGTCGCCGACCTGATCACCCTCGCTGACGTGACCGAGTTGACGCAGGCGACCGAAAAGTTGAAGCGCAGCTACCTGACCTCGATCAAGGTCTTCTCCAACCTGGTCGAGCTGCGCGGCGGCCAGCTGGCCGGGCACGGCAGGCGCGTCGGCGATCTGGCGCGCGCGCTGGCCGAGGCGGTGGAGTGCACGACCGACGAAACCGAACACATTTTCGTCGCCGGGCTGCTGCACGACATCGGCATGATCGGCCTGTCGGATGCCAGCATCGAGAAGTCGATTCCGAAGATGAGCGCACCGGAGCTCGCCGCCTACAAGCAGCACGCCGCGTGGGGCGAGCAATCGCTGATGGCGCTCGAAGACCTGCAACCGGCCGCCAGACTCATTCGCTCGCACCACGAACGCTTCGACGGCGCCGGCTTCCCGGATGCGCTGCGCGGCGAAGACATTCCGCTGGGGGCCCGCATTCTGGCCATCGCCGACAGCTACGACGACCTGATCAAGGGGCACATGGGCGGCGTCCCGCTGAAGAGTTCGGAAGCCAAGGCCATGCTGGTGCGCGGCAAGGGCGTGCAGTTCGATCCGGGCCTGGTCGATGTGTTCATCCGCATCAACCCGGACATCCCGGAGAGCGCACCGGCCAGCCCGCCGCTGATCCTGGGCACCGACGAGCTGCGCGCCGGCATGGTGCTGGCAGCCGACCTGGTGTCGCCCACCGGGGTGCTGATGCTGCCGGCGGAGCATGTGCTGAGCCTGGAGATGATCAAACGCATCAAGCAGTACGAGCAGCGCGAACGCACGCAGATCGGGTTGATGATCCGCAACAAGGGCTGACGCACCGGCGCCCTGCCGGGGTCCCATGGCCCAGCGCGACGCGGTCAGGCCCCCACCGCCTGCGCCTGCTCGCCGAATTCGCTCAGCACATCGCCCTTGATCGCCATGCACGCCGCGCCGGTGCGCCCCAGCGGCACCTCGACGATGCGTCTGACGCGCCCCGGGCGCGGCGTTGGCCTATATTCCAAAGGACCGCGCGATACTCACCGTGTCGAATCACGCACGCCGAGCGGGCGCGGTCGGTGATCTGCTGAGCAGCAAGGGCCTCAAGGTCGCGGGCGCCACCGGCTCCGAAGACTACGAAGCACAAGGCGGCAAGGCGCTGGTCCGGGTGCCGGTGCCGGTCAAGAAACCGGCCGCGGCCGCGGTGCAATGAACTGAGGAGAGCACACGATGAAGGGACCAGCTGCTGACGTGCAGACGGCCGCCAAACGCGCCACATCGGCAGCATGGTCGCCGCGCCAGCGCATCCGGGTGTGGGATTTGCCGCTGCGCATCTTCCACTGGGCGCTGGTGGTGGCAGTCAGCACTGCGGTCACCACCGGTGAACTGGGCGGCAAGTGGATGGAGCTGCACAGCAAGGCCGGTCTCAGCATCCTCGGCCTGGTCGTGTTCCGCATCGTGTGGGGTCTGATCGGGTCGACCCACGCGCGCTTCGCCCGCTTTGCGCCGACACCTCGAACGCTGCGGGCCTATGTGCGCGGGCGCTGGAAAGGCGTCGGCCACAATCCGCTCGGCGCGCTGTCGGTGTTCGCGTTGCTCGCGCTGCTCGCGGTTCAGGCGAGCACCGGCCTGTTCAGCCGCGACGACATCGAATTCACGGGGCCCTTGTCCCCACTGATCGACGACAGTTTGGCCAGCACCCTCACCGGCTGGCACCAGCAACTCGCCAACGTGCTGCTGGTGCTGACGGCCGTGCACGTGATCGCCATCGCGTTCTACGCCGTCTGGAAAAAGAACAACCTCGTCAAGCCCATGGTGACGGGGTGGACGGACTTGGATGCCGGCGAGCCGAGCGAGCCAGAGCCCCGGAAGGGCGGCCTGCTCGCCTTCTTCGTCGCGGCTGGGGTGGCACTGGCGAGCGTCTATGTGGTGAGCGTGGTCCTTCCGGCGAAGCCCGCCCCGGCAGCGACTTCGGCGCCGGCTTGGTAGTAGCGGCAGCGCAGCGCGCCTGACGCCTCAGGCCGGCCAAACGGGCGCGGCCGCTCGGTGCCGGTTCCCTGGCTCTGCCGGTCATGCGCATCGCGCGCATCGCGCGCGTCGATGCCCTCCAGTTCGGGCCATGGCGCCGGAGCGGTGGCCCGCGACCTGTACCGCGCGTGGCCGAAATTGACGCCGGAAGATGCTGTCGCTTTTTACTTCACGCCGTTCACGCAAGAGTCGAGCACCCAAGAACTGTTCTGAGGCACGTCCCGACCCGGGACGCATGGCAAACGCTGAACGCCGTCGCCGCCGCCTCTTGAAATGGCGGCCAACGTGCACCCATCACGGCTCCCGGAGACGCACGAATTTCTGGCTGTCTTCGCCCTGTGGCGCGTCCACCGCGCTTGTTCCCATGTCGAGCGCTCGACCCGACAGCCTGCATACACTGTCCCGGTTGCTGCTCGACCGCACCGCGGCGGCCCGATACGGGCCGTTGCAACGGCGGACTGACAGGAAAACCGACATGTGCTTTTCGGCTTCTGCAAGCCTTGCCGCGGGCACCTTGCTGCTGGGTCTTGGCACGGTGACCATGAAAGCCGCGCGCCGACCGGGCGAATGGCCGTTCGCGGCCGTGCCGCTGCTGTTCGCGATCCAGCAGTTCATCGAAGGCACGATCTGGCTGAGCTTCAGCCATGACGCAGCGCGACTCCAAGCGGTGATGACCTATGCGTACACGGCTTTCTCGCACGTGCTGTGGCCGGTGTTCATTCCGCTGGCCGTGCTGCTGATCGAACCGGCGGGCTGGCGCCGCCGGGCGCTCGGCGGCTTCGCCGCCGCGGGGGCCGTGGTCAGCGCGGGCCTGCTTTACACGATGGCCGAATACGGCATCGTCTCGCGCCCGAGCGGGCACCACATCGAGTACCTGATGCCCCATTTCTTCGCGCTGGGAACGATGGCGCTGTACCTGCTGTCGACCAGCGCCAGCCAGTTGATCTCGACCCACGGCACGGTGAAGGCCTTCGGCGTGTTGGCCTTGCTGTCCTTCGGCGTGGCCTACGTCGCCTACACCTCCTGGTTCATCTCGGTGTGGTGCTACCTCGCGGCCGTGCTCAGCGCGATCGTGCTTCTGCACTTCAAGGCGATACCGGTCCAGTTGGCAAAAGCGCAAGCATGAGCAACACAGCCGGCCTGCACACGCCAGCCGCCGCTGGCACCAACGCCCATGACGACTTGCGGCTGTGAGCCAGATGCACACGGCGCCAAGAGCCGGCAACGTGACTGCGTCCTCATAACGTTCATGAACTCTCACTTCTTTCAGGGAGTTTCTTGAGAACCGTCTGTCTCAAGAAGCGACCCGTTCTTGCAGCGCTTCTTGAGCAAGAGTGTTGATGCTCTTGCCCTGAGCCTGTGCTTCGATAGCGAGCCGCTCGTGCAACTCGGGTGAAATGCGCAGATTGAACTTGCCTGAGAAGTGCCGCCTGGGCTCAAGGCCCTTTTCCTTGCATACCTCCAGGAAAACTTGGAGTGACTTCTTGAATTCGGTGCGAAGTTCCTTGGGGTTCTTGCCATAGAAATCGGCGCCACCGCTCAGACCAAGAACCTCACCTCGAAAGAGGTCAATCTCTTCGTCGTATTCGATCTTTGCGTGATATCCGTCTACCGTCATTACGTTCATGGTTCCACTCCGTGTTGTTCCAACCACTTGCGGATGCTCGCCACCGCGCCTTTGTCTGTATTTGGAGAAGGGTGAGGTCGATGAAACACTCGGACTTCTTCAAATAGGACTACAGCAACACGACTACCTTCTCGTTCGCTGACTTCGCCACCCAGTTCTACGAACAGCGCTTCGATATCGCGCCATTGAACGTTCCCACTCGTGGGTCGGGCGAAGATCAGCTCGAGAGAGCGCTGGTGCTTCCGCTTCATGTTGAAATAGTACCACTATAAGGTACTGAACTGGTGCGAGCGCGCTTCAGACGGCTAACGAATAGCGTTTATCCGACGCCGAGACGAAGGTGATCGAAGGCGCGGTTCTTCATCGATCAGGTGCCGCAGCGCGAACTCGAAGGTGCCGGGCTGGATCTGCTCTTCAAAGATCACCGGGATGAATATGCCGTTGCGTTGTGCGGGCTTGTAGCGGGGCATCTTGCGCCTCGTCGTCGCTTCGATGACCGTTCAACGCGGCCTCGATCGCTCCGGTCGTCAGCAATATCCCGGATGCTTGGTCATCCAGTTATTGCACAGTCTCAACGTTGAATAGGCAACTCAAGACTAAGCACATCAAGTTGCCTAATCTGCCGAGCTGCTTTGGGTGGCTTGGCGCATCTTCCCTCTGAAAACTGCCATTTGGAAGCCCCATGGAGGGTGAAAGGCAGGCGCAACCGGCGGCCTAAAAATTCGCGGATGACCCACCGTGGCCTGCCATGTGTGCCCGGCCCAGCGCCTTCGCGTTGGCGGCGCGCGAGCGCACAGTACGCCAGAAATCGGCGTCAAGAAGCCCAGGTATTGAACGGCCATCGCCCGACTCCACAAAGAGCGGACGGGCACCGAACTGATCCAGATCAAGCGCCGACGCGCTCAGCGCAGGCGATCGCGCCTTTTGTGAAAGAAGCCGAAGGCCGTTGGGTCGGCCGGCAAACCTAGGCCAGCTTGAACACCGCCACCGTCTGCACCAGTTGCTGGGCTTGCGCCTTCAAGCTCGCGGCGGCGGCGGCGCTTTGTTCGACCAGCGCGGCGTTCTGCTGCGTGGTCCGATCCATCTGGGTGACGGCCTCGCCCACCTGGGCCACGCCGGCGCTTTGCTCCGAGCTGGCCGCGCTGATTTCGCCCATGATGTCGGTGACGCGCTTGACCGAGCTGACCACCTCGGTCATGGTCTGCCCGGCCTGGTCCACCAGCAGCGTCCCTTGATCGACGCGCTCCACGCTCGCGCCGATCAGGCTCTTGATTTCTTTCGCCGCTTCGGCCGAGCGGCCGGCCAGGCTGCGCACCTCGCTGGCCACCACCGCAAAACCGCGCCCCTGTTCGCCGGCACGCGCGGCTTCCACGGCAGCGTTCAGCGCCAGGATGTTGGTCTGGAACGCGATGCCGTCGATCACGCTGATGATGTCGGCGATCTTCTTGGAGCTGTCGTTGATGCCGCGCATGGTCTCGACCACCTGGGCCACGACCTTGCCGCCCTGGGTCGCGACCACGCTGGCGCCCATTGCCAACTGGTTGGCTTGCCTGGCGTTCTCCGCGTTTTGCTTGACGGTGGAGCTGAGCTGCTCCATCGACGCGGCGGTCTCTTCGAGGGCGCCGGCCTGCTGTTCGGTTCGGTTGGAAAGATCCAGGTTGCCTTGTGCGATCTGCGCCGACGCGGTGGCCAGGCCGTCTGCATTGGCGCGCACGCCGCTCACCATGGCCGCCAGGCTGTGCTGCATCGAGCCCAGTTGCGCGACCACGCTGGTCCTGTCGCCCGACTTGATCGCGATGCGCGTGGAGAGATCGCCCTGGGCGACCGCACGGGCGAGGTCGACAACGTCGGCCGGTTCGCCGCCGATCTGCCTGACCAGTCCTTGGGTCACCCACATGGCCAGCGCGAACAAGGCCGACGCGGCGATGATGGTGCTGACCGCCAGCGTGATCGATGCGGTCCGGAGCGTGGCCTGCGCCTTGGCGTGGGTTCCCTCCGCCACCTTTTGGTTGAAGCCGGCCAACTGGTCGATGGACTCGCCCAGGTCGTCGAACAACTTCGATGACAGCTTGCGCGCATTGTCGCGGGCTGCCTCCAGGCGCTGTGCATCGCCGGACTTGACGTCGGCCGCCGCGGCGTCCGCTTGCGCCTTGAAGGCGGCAAACTTGCTGCGCACGGTGGCGAGCAGCCCGCGCTCTTCGTCGTTGCCGATCCGCTTCTCATAGTCGGCCAACAACAGCGTCAGCTTGGAAACGACCTGCTCCATCTGGGCCTGTTCCGCAGCGGCTTCCTGGGGGTTCTTCGCCAGAACCAGCTTCAGCTGTTTCTCGCGCACATCGCCCACCGCCTCGTTGGCCTTGCCGATGAGCACCAGGCTCGCGGTCGCGCCGTCGAAGACCTCGGTTTCGGCCGCGCCGAGCGAGCTGACGTTCACGTGTGCGATGGCTCCCACCAGTCCGCATGCGATCACGCCCGCGAACGCCAGTGAGAACAGCTTGCCGCGCAGGCTCAGCTTGATGGAAGTCATGGTCGGGTCTTTCAAGGACAGGGCAGAACGTGATGGAAACGAGCCTTCATCTCAAGAGTGAAGCCTGAACCCGAGAGCAGGTTCTTGCACACTCGGACGCATGAAGGGTCGCCGTCGCTGGCAATGGGGTCACGCAAGGCACTCCTCGCGCCGTGACTCAAGGGTGTTGTCGGCACCTGGCGCCGCAACACGAGCGTTGAATCGAGCCAAACGTCGCATTATTCAGATTTGCACCGAACGAGCCGGGCCGCTGATGAGTATCTGTTCACGCCAAGGGGTGCCATGACGGATATCCGCGGGTTCTTCGGTCGCTTCTGTCCAACACCAGCCGCGCAGCACCCGTCACGCGACCAGCCGGCCGGCCTCGATGCGCAACTGCCGGTCGCAGCGCTGCGCGATGCCGCGGTCGTGCGTCACCAGCACCAGCGTCGTGCCGGACTCGCGGTTCAGCTCGAACATCAGCGCCATCACCTTCTCGCCGGTCGCGAAGTCGAGGCTGCCGGTCGGCTCGTCGGCCAGCAGCACGGCGGGCCGGACGACGAAGGCGCGGGCCAGCGCAACACGCTGCTGCTCGCCGCCCGACAGCAGCTTGGGGTAGTGCGACAAGCGCTCGCCCAGGCCCACGCGGCGCAGCATCTCGGTGGCCTGCGTGCGCGCGTCGTTGCGGCCCTGCAGCTCCAGCGGCAGCATCACGTTTTCGAGTGCGTTCAGGTTGCCCAGCAACTGAAAGCTCTGGAACACGAAGCCGAGCTGGGCGGCGCGCACCGCGGCACGCGCGTCTTCGTCGAGCGCGAACAAATCGGTGCCGGCCAGATGAACCGTTCCGCTGCTGGGGGTGTCCAAGCCCGCGATGATCGACAGCAAGCTGCTCTTGCCCGAACCCGAGGCACCGACGATGGCAGCAGATTCGCGTGGCGCCAGCGTGAAATCGATCTCATGGAGAATCGTCAGCAGACCGCTCGAATCCTGGACTTGTTTGGTGACGCGTTCGACAGCGATGATGGGTTCGGACATGAAAAAGCAAACTCACATGAAGTTATCGCGCAGAACGCTGCTGAGGCACTTTACCGTGATGACGCTCGCCGGCGCAGACTGGCTGGCGATGGCCTCGGTTCGCGCCCAGGACGGCCGCCGCGCGCAGCTGATCCTGGTCGTCGGCGACAGCCTGTCGGCCGAGTACGGGCTGGCGCGCGGCACGGGATGGGTGGCCTTGCTCGGCCGGCAGTTGCTGCAAGACAAGGTCAACGCCACGGTGGTCAACGCGAGCATCAGCGGCGACACGAGCTCAGGTGGCCTATCGCGCCTGCCAGCGCTGCTGAAGCGGCACCAGCCCACCCTGGTGGTCATTGCACTCGGCGCCAACGATGCGTTGCGCGGCCTGCCGCTGGCCGCGACACGCGACAACCTGACGGCGATGGCGCGTGCAGCCAAGGCCTGCGGCGCCAAGGTGCTGGTGGTCGGCATGCAGATCCCGCCCAACTACGGCAAGCGCTACGCCGACGACTTCTCGGCGCTGTTTGCCAACGTGGCCAAGGCCGAGAGCGCCGGCCTCGTGCCCTTCTTGCTGAAGGGCGTGGCCGATGCGCCGAACAAGGACCAGCTGTTTCAGGCCGACCGCATCCACCCGCGCGAGCAGGCCCAACCGACCCTGCTGGCCAACGTCTGGAGCGGCCTCAAGCCCTTGCTGCGCTGAGCGCCGCAAAGGTCACCCGGTGCGGCCGCGTGAGCGTCATTGGCGTTGCTGGCGCTGCGCGTCGGGGCGGTTGTCTTCTTGACCTTGACGCTCGCGCCGTTCCGGGGGCGCTGCACCGCGCCGCTCTTCGGAGCCGCGCGGGCCTTCAGGCAGCACGCGGTGATTGCCGGGGTTCTCGGGCACCCGGACGGGGGGCGCCAGCACCGGGGCCGGCGGCGGTGCC
>DASQOS010000542.1:0-2624 GCA_035644375.1 Rhizobacter sp. | reverse complement strand
GCCAGGCAGCGGTGTCGTCGCCGACGCGTAGGCGGCTGGCGACGCGCACCCGAGCGAGCGAGTTATCGCTGGCCAGTTCGAGCTTGAGCGCATCAATCGCGAGCGGCGCGGGCAGGCGATAGTGGTATGCGGTCGGTGCATTGCTGGTGGCAGGACGGGCCGCTTCGGGCTCCGCATCGAGCCAGAGTCGTGAGGGTTGGGTCAGGCTCGCATGCATCAGCGTGCGTGCACGCACATGCAGATTGCCGAGCGCCGGCGCATTGTCGAGCCGGTGCAGGCGCAGATACGTTGCGCGTGCACCGTTGAGCGTGATCCGGTGCCGGCCAAGTGCATTGCCATTTTGCTGCAGCGACAACACTGTTGCGTTCGGCGCCAGCGTGCGCCATTGCTGCAAGTCGTCGCTGCCGGCGACACTGAACTGTGCGTTGACGGCGGCGTCGGTTTCGTCCCAATCCAGCCACAGACTATCGATCGGTGCGGGCAACGCGCTCACATCCAGCAGCAGATCGCCGTGCGCCGCGGAAAGCACGGGCGCTGGGTTCGCGGCAGCGCCTACTTCGGCATCGAGCCGATGCAAGCGGCCATCGGCGCCGCGTTCGATATGCAGGCTCAACGGTTCGGCGGCGGCCGCACCGGGTGCCTGCGCCGGCAGCACGAATTGTGGCAGGGCGACATCGGCAGCCTGCGCCGTGCTCGTGGTCTGGGTGGCATGTGGTGCCATCGGCACCGGCTCGCCGGAGGCGTTGACGACGGCAACATCACGCAGGTCGGGCGTGGCGATGGCGGCGTAGACCTCGGGCGTCAGCTCAACCTGCCAGGCCGCGCTGTCGCCCACGGTTTCCAGCGGCCATGCATAAGCATAGTCAGTGGATGCGCCAGTGCGTGCAGCGCCGCACAGTAGAAATATACAAAGGTAAAATGCAGCACAGCGAGCGGCACTCATGTGTGTTCCCCGCTGTTACGCGGCGGTACCGGGGCAAAGTAACCGACACCGATCAGCAATACGCCGACGGCAAGCATGCCGATGATCGCCGGTAGATCATGCAGATGCTGGCGATCGATCAGTAGCAGTTTCAAAATCACCACACCCATCAGCACACTGCCACCAATCCAGACCGCGCGCGAACGGCGGTATTTGCCGAGCAGCATTGCGGCAATGCCGGCGACGGTCCAGCTGATCGACAGCGCTGCCTGTGCCAGGGCCGAAGTCCACAGCGCATCGCTCCAGGCGACGCCGCCGAGAAAATGCGCGCTGCGCAAGGTGATCGCGGTGAGCAGGATCACGCCCGCGACGGCGAGCGCACGCGCACGGAATTCGGCGTTCAGCAGCGCGCGACCCTCATCCGCGGCGCGTCGATACCAGGTAAGCAACAACAGCAGGAATCCTAATTGCGCCAGTTCCAGCGGGTTGATCAAGGGCAGATACGGCAGCGGCGCCGGCGTGCCCCCGATGAACAAGCCGGCGAACCAGGCGCAGCCCAGCACCGCGGCGACGCTGACGAGCAGCCAGTGGCGCAGACGGTCAGCGGCGTCGGCGGCGGGCCAGCGTACAAACGCGACCCGGACAAGCACGCACCAGAACAAGGCGCCCAGCGGCGCCAGGGCAGCAAGCGCTATCCAGACATCGCCTAGGGCCAGATGTGAATCGACGACGTGGCCGGATTCGACGCTGAGCGCCAAGGCAATTGTCCATAAAAACACAAAGTGTACAATGTGGATAAATCCATGGCGACGCGCGGCGAGGCCGTGCAGCGCAATCAGCGCCGCGAGCAGCCACAAGCCCCAAGCCACAGCTGCCAAACCTTCGAGCGGGCCGTGGTTGTCGCCCGTGATGAAGCCGAGCAGCACTGGCGCCAGCGCGAACAGCGCCAACGCCGGCCAGGCGGCCTCGCGCCAGTTGAGCCGGCGGAAGGCTTCGGCGCCGAGCGTGCCGGTCATAGCGATAAGGACAAGCCACCAATCCGATTTCAGCATGGCAGGCGCAAAGCGCTCGATCTCGCCGCTGCCGGCAGCGAGCCACCAACCCCAGGCCCACACGAACAGCAGCACCGTCAGCGGCGCGCGGGCATCGGCGCGGCTGAGCAGGCGCGCGCTGACGAGTCCGGCCAGGGCGATCAGCAGCGCACCGAAGAAGGCACCGTTCAAGATCACCACGGCGTCGGTGGCAACGCCGTAACCGTGGGCAAAGGCGAGCCCGGCGCAGGCCTGCAGGCCATAGCCGATCCAGCGCGGCAGGCGGCGTTGCTGGCGCAGGCCAAGCCAGACCAGAGCCGCGCCCTCGATCGCCCAGGTGCAAGCGGTCGCACGCGCCGATAGCGCCAGCGGCACCGCGAGCGTGGCAAAGCCGAGCGCGAGCAGCGCATGCGATTGCCCGAGCAGCGCCAAACCCAGACGGCGCAGTTCCAGTGCGGCCAGCAAGGTGTAGATCGCCGCGGTGCCGAGTGCGCTCCACGCCAGCGGCATGCGCTCACCGTGCAGCAAGGCGGCTTGCAGCGGAAAGGCGAGCAGGGGCATGCCGAACACCAGGGTGGAATCGATCAGGCCGCGTTGGCCCGGTGCCAGCCGGCGCGCATACAGCACAGGTATCAAAAGGTAAAAAGCAAAAAATAGCAAAAGGAACGGTT
>DASQOS010000541.1:0-8291 GCA_035644375.1 Rhizobacter sp. | reverse complement strand
ACCACAACGCCAACGCACAACCCAGCACCATGGCGCCGTAGGTGACCATCTTGCCGTCTCGGCCCAGCACGACCAAGCCGGCTATCAGCACGGCCGTGGAGGCCGCCACCGCCCACACCGCCAGACGCATCCCGTCCACGCCTTTGAGTTCGCGCCGCCACAACAACTTGGCCAAAAGCGTCGCAAAGCCGCCCACGCCGACAGCGGGCGCGAAGAAGTTCAGCAGATGCCACAGCCCGTCCAGCAAGTCCATTGCGTGTTTTTCCTCAGATGTGAAGCTTTTTGTTGCATTGGCGCAAGTCAAGGTCGCCAGGCGCTGCCAGAGCACGCAAAGGCCTTCAATTTTATAATCTGCGCATGAGTGTCTTTGCCCTCGGTTTGAACCATGCGACTGCGCCACTTGATCTGCGCGGTCGTTTTGCGTTCACTTTGGAGCAATTGGGCCCCACTCTGCAGGAATTTCGTCAGCGTGTGACGCGGTTTTCGAGCACGCCCGAAGTGGCGTTGTTGTCAACCTGCAATCGCACCGAGCTGTATTGCGCGGCAGAGCCGGAACTCGTCAAGCCGGCAGTCGATTGGCTCGCTGGCTTCGGAGGTGTGGCAAGCCACGAATTGATGAACCATGCCTATGTACTGCAGGGCGGCGCTGCAGCCAGGCATGCTTTCCGGGTGGCCAGCGGCCTGGACTCGATGGTGTTGGGCGAACCGCAGATCCTCGGCCAGATGAAACAGGCGGTTCGCGAGGCCGACACGGCAGGCACGCTGGGCGCCACGCTGCATCAAATGTTCCAACGCTCATTCGCCGTGGCCAAGGACGTGAGGACATCCACCGAAATCGGTTTGCATTCCATCAGCATGGCCGCAGCGGCCGTGCGTCTGGCATCGCAATTGTTTGAGGACCTGCAGCTCACGAAGGTGCTCTTCGTCGGCGCCGGCGAGATGATCGAACTGGTCGCCACGCACTTTGCCGCACGCAACCCACGCAGCATGGCCGTGGCCAATCGCACGCTGGAGCGAGGCGAAAGACTGGCCGGACGCCTCGGTGCCGAAGCCTTGCGACTGGCGGACCTGCCGGCACGGCTGGGCGAATTTGACATCATCATTTCGTGCACCGCCAGCTCGGTGCCCATCATCGGCTTGGGTGCCGCCGAACGCGCCCTGAAGGCACGCAAGCACCGCCCGATGTTCATGGTGGACCTGGCCGTGCCACGCGACATCGAACCCGAAATTGCGCGTCTTTCCGATGTCTATCTCTATACCGTGGACGACTTGTCGATCCTGGTGCAGACGGCCGGCGAAAAGCGCCTGGCGGCGGTGCAACAGGCCGAGGCGATCATCGAAACCGGCGTGCAAAGCTTCGTGCACTGGCTCGGGCAGCGCGGCACTGTCCCGCTGATCCAGGCGCTGAACGCGCAGGCCGACGACTGGCGGGCGGCCGAGATGGCACGCGCGCGCAAGCTGCTGGCCAAGGGTGAAGACATCGAGTCCGTGCTCGATGCGTTGTCACGCGGACTGACGCAAAAGATGCTGCATGGTGCATTGGCCGAGTTGCATGCGGCCGACGGCGAGAGCCGGACCCAGTTGGCACAAACCGTGTCGCGCCTGTTCCTGCGCGGCAGCGCCCGCGATCCGGCCGGCGACCCGCGTTAGCTGAACTGCGCCCGCCCAACGTGGCGGGGCGCAAGCGCTTGCAAACCTCTTGATCTGTCGCGCGCTGGCTCCGCCTTCCACCCTGGAGCTCCATGAAAGATTCTCTTCGCCAACAATTCGACCGACTGGGCATGCGCCTCAGCGAACTGGACGCCACCTTGGCCGACCCGGCGGCGGCGCGCGACATGAACCGCTTTCGCAGTCTGACGCGCGAACACGCCGAAGTGGATTCGCTGGTCCAGCGCTTTCGCCGCTACGAACAACGTGAGCGAGACCTGAAGGCGGCCCGAGAAATGTTGCCCGAGCCTGACATGGCAGAGATGGCGCAGGAGGAAATCACCAGTGCCGAAGGTGACCTGTCCCGCCTGCATGGCGAGTTGCAAGCTGCGCTGTTGCCACGCGACCCGGATGACAGCCGTGATGCTTTTCTGGAAATTCGCGCCGGCACGGGCGGCGATGAATCGGCCCTGTTTGCCGCCGACCTGCTGCGCATGTACGTGCGCTACGCCGAACGCCGCGGGTGGCGCACCGAGATGATGTCGGAGAGCATGTCCGACCTGGGCGGCTACAAGGAAGCGGTGTTGCGCGTGACGGGTGAGGACGTCTACGCCTGGCTCAAATTCGAATCCGGTGGCCACCGGGTACAACGCGTGCCGGTAACGGAAACGCAGGGCCGCGTGCACACCAGCGCCTGCACCGTGGCCGTGATGCCCGAACCCGACGAAGCCGAAGAAATTCAACTCAACCCGGCAGAGCTTCGCATCGACACCTTTCGGGCCAGCGGGGCTGGCGGCCAGCACGTGAACAAGACCGACAGCGCCATCCGTGTCACCCACCTGCCCACCGGCCTGGTGGCCGAATGCCAGGACGACCGATCGCAGCACCGCAACAAAGCCAAGGCGCTGGCGGTGCTGGCCGCTCGGCTGCGCGAAAAAGACCGCAGCGAACGCGCCGCCAAGGAAGCCGCCACCCGCAAGGGATTGATCGGCAGCGGCGACCGCAGCGACCGCATCCGAACCTACAACTTCCCCCAAGGGCGGCTCACCGATCACCGCATCAACCTCACGCTGTACAAGTTGCAGTCCATCATGGACGGTGAGATCGACGACGTGCTGGGCGCACTGCAGGCCGCGCGCGCTGCCGAGCAGCTCGCGGAACTGGAAGGACGGGGCGCGTGATGCCCGCGCCTTGCGACGTCTGGACAGTCCGGCAGGCCATGGCCATGGCACAAAGCCGCGGCCTGGATCGTCTGGATGCGCAGATCCTGCTGTCTCATGTGCTGGCCCGACCCCGAAGCTGGTTGCTGGCCCACGATGATTGCCAGCTCGAGCGGCACCAGGCTCACATCCTGGAGGGGCTGATGGATCGCCGAGCCGCAGGAGAACCTGTCGCCTACTTGCTGGGGGAAAAGGAGTTTCACGGCTTGACCCTGCACGTCTCTCCCGCCGTACTGGTGCCTCGGCCCGACACGGAAACATTGGTCGATTGGGCCTTGGATCTGCTGCGGGGCGAGCTTCGCGCCCTTCACCAGGCGAAGGTGGTTGACTTGGGAACCGGCAGCGGCGCCATTGCCCTGGCGCTGAAACACGCGTATCCGTCAGCCAGCGTCATGGCGCTTGACACCAGTCGGGATGCCCTCGCAATCGCACAGCAGAACGCACAGCGCTTGAACCTGGACATCAAATGGGGACAAGGCGACTGGTGGGAAGCCGCTGCCGGGAGTCGGTTCCACCTGGCCATCAGCAATCCACCGTACGTCGCAGAGCACGACCCTCATCTCGAAGCGCTAAGGTATGAGCCACAGCTTGCGCTCACTCCTGGTGGTGATGGCCTGAGTTCTCTCTGTCAGATCATCACCCAAGCGCCAGGCCACCTCGAACCGGCAGGCTGGTTGTTGGTGGAGCACGGTCATGACCAGGCCGACGCCGTCATGGCGATGATGTTGCAGACACACTTTGAATCGGTCGCGACGCGCCAGGATCTGGCCGGCAACGCGCGCTGCACCGGCGGCCGCTTGCGCTGATTCGACGCGCGCACAAAGCCCGGTTTGGCGGCACTAACGCACACGGCGATTTGCGTCTCCGTCGTGGAAACGACACGTCATCTACCCAGCCTCGGGCAAGCGGCGTAGCATGCATCGAGGCCGCACAAAAAACGGCCGTAACGCCCCTCGGTGCACCCAAGGAGAGCTCATCATGCGCGCTGCCATGTTGTTGTGGGTTGGGACGGTGGCACTCGCTCACACCACAGCGAGTTGGGGAGCCTCCGGAGGCGGGTTTCAAGTGGGAAGCGATCTATTGACCTGGGATCGGCTGCAAGGCCGCATCACCGTGGTCACCACCTCCCCTTATCGCTCAGATGTCAACTTCGACGGAAGCAGCCCGAACGTCAGCAGCTTGAGTCTGATGGGTGACTACTACGTTGGCGGCCCGATGAGGCCCGGCACGTCCGGTGGTTTGCGTGCCACCAGCGGGGTGTGGCTGGGCTCGCGCTCGGCGCCTGGTATCGGTTTACCGACCACCGGCAACGGCACGCCGGGAGCGGCATCGCGCGGACCGGCTTCTGGATTCGGCGCCACAGACGGTATCACCGACACCAGCACCACGCCCTACCTCGGGGTGGGCTACACGGGCTTGTCCGACAAGGGCGGCTGGGGCATTTCGGCGGATCTGGGCTTGATGGCCCGCAACCCCAGCTCGGTGGTTCGCTTCGGACGTGTTTTCAACGGCTCTCAGGCGCTGGACGACGCTGTCCGGGAAATGCGCTGGTCACCGCTGTTGCAGCTGGGTGTCTCGTACTCGTTCTGATTGGCGGGGTTTGCGGCTCGCGCGGTTCGCGTCTGCGCGCTTTACCGTATAACCTTGGCTGTTTCATCGACCCCGATTCACTGGATTCAGACCATGAGCGACGTTCAACAGCGCATCGACGATCTCGTCAAGCAAAACCGTGTGGTGCTCTTCATGAAGGGCACAGCGCAATTTCCCATGTGCGGCTTCTCCGGACGGGCCGTGCAAATCCTGAAAGCCTGCAATGTCACCGACCTCACCACAGTCAACGTGCTGGAGGACGATGGCGTGCGCCAGGGCATCAAGGACTATGCGAACTGGCCGACGATTCCCCAGCTGTACGTCAACGGCGAGTTCGTCGGCGGCTCGGACATCATGATGGAGATGTTCCAGGCCGGTGAGCTGCAGCAGGTTCTGACGCCTGCGGCCTGACACCATGCCGAGCACGGCGCCTCGCGTCGTCGTCGGCATCACGGGTGCTACCGGCGCGGTGTACGCCGTGCGGCTGCTGGCCCGACTCAAGGCAACAGGGCGCGAGACGCACTTGGTGGTCAGCCCTGCCGGCGTGCTCAATGCGCACCACGAGTTGGGAATGGACCGCAAAGCGTTGGAGGCTCTGGCAGACGTGGCCTACAGCCCATCGGATGTGGGTGCGGCGATCGCCAGCGGTTCCTTCCCGGTCGACGCCATGGTGATCACGCCGTGCTCGATGAAGACTTTGGCTTCTGTCGCACACGGCCTGTCAGACAATCTGCTCAGCCGAGCCGCCGATGTGATGCTGAAAGAACGTCGCCGCCTGATTTTGATGGTGCGCGAGACGCCGTTCAATCTGGCGCATCTGCGCAACATGACCGCGGTGACGGAAATGGGCGGCGTGATCTACCCACCCCTACCCGCTTTCTATCACCGGCCCGACTCGATCGATGACCTGATCAACGACACCGTGGAGCGCGTGTTGGCGCTGCTGGGTATTGCCGACGCCAGGCCCAGGCCTTGGGCCGGGCTGTGATCGTCGCCAGGTTCTTCAGGCCGCGGGCGTTGGCTTGAAAACCCAGGCCTTGCGCGCGCCGAACACAAGATCCGGATACTCCGGCCGACCGCGGCTACCGTTGTAGCGGCCCAGCGTCAGGAACAAGTCACCGCGCTCCACGTTGAGATAGTGGCGCAAGATCACACAGCCAAAGCGCAGATTCGTCTGCATGTGAAACAGCTGGCTGGAATTGCCGTCACCAATCAATCGGGCCCAGAACGGCATGACCTGCATATAGCCTCGTGCACCGGCGCTGCTGACCGCGTATTTGCGAAAGCCGCTCTCCACCTGAACCAGGCCCAGCACCAAAGCCGGCTCTAGGCCTGCGCGGGTGCTTTCGTACCAGAGGGCTTCAAGAAATTCGACCCGCGTCACGTGCTCGGCCTTGCGTTTTTTGAGTCGCTTGCTCATCTCGCCCAGCCACTGCAGATAGGCCAGACGGGCTTCGGTGGTCGCAAATGCCGGCCTGGGCGGCGCGCTGTTGGCGATCGCCGCAGACAACGCCGACCGCACCGAGTCAGCCAACGGCTCTTCGACTTGCGCTCCGGCTTGTGCCTCGGGCATCGGCAGCCACAGCGCCGGCGACAGGACAGCGGCGACAGCCAGGCGCCTTCGCTCGCTCCCCCACGAGGGGAGGCCCAGGTTCATGGGCTGAGCTTCGCCTTCATGAAGGGAAGCGCTTCGGCCAAGGCGACGGAAGTGGCTTGCGCGTCGCGTCGCCCCTGGTACTCGACCTTGCTTTCTTTCAGGCCTCGATCGGAAATGACCACCCGGTGCGGTACGCCAATCAATTCCCAGTCGGCGAACATGGCTCCGGGACGCTCACCGCGGTCATCCAGCATCACGTCAACACCTTGTCCCTGCAATTCGTCGTGCAGGCGATCTGCCGCGGCTTGCACTTCGGCCGAGCGGTCATAGCCAATCGGGCAGATCACGACGGCAAATGGGGCCATCGAGTCCGGCCAGACGATGCCGCGGTCGTCATGGTTTTGTTCGATCGTTGCGCCCAGGATGCGCGTCACGCCGATTCCGTAGCAGCCCATTTCCATCAGCTGCGGCTTGCCAGCTTCATCAAGGTAAACCGCGTTCAAAGGTTTGGAGTACACGGTGCCCAGATAGAACACATGGCCGACCTCAATCCCGCGTTGAATGGCCAGGGCGCCTTTTCCGTCGGGCGAGGGATCGCCTTCGACCACGTTGCGGATGTCGGCCACCACGTCGGGCTCAGGCAGGTCGCGTCCCCAGTTGACGCCTGTGAGGTGGAAGTCGGCGGCATTGGCGCCGCAAATGAAGTCGCTCATGTTGGCCACCGTGCGGTCAGCCACGACCTTGACCGGCTTCAGCAGACCCAGCGGACCGAGATAGCCCGGCTTGCATCCGAAATGACTTTCGATCTCGGCCACCGAAGCGAAACGAAAGCCATTTTTCAGTCCCACCACTTTGCCTGCCTTGACCTCGTTGAGGTCATGATCGCCACGCACCAGCAGCAGCCAGAGCGTCGTTGAGACGACCTCCCCTGCATCGCTGGTTTCGTCGGTCGCGAGCACCAGTGATTTCACCGTTTGGGCCAGCGGCAGACCGAGCAGCGCAGCAACATCGGCACAGGTGCTCTTGCCGGGCGTGGGTGTCTTGGTCAATGTCTTTGACGCGGCTACACGCTCGACAAGCAGGGGCAAGGCCTCTGCCAGCTCGATGTTGGCAGCGTAGTCCGAGTTCGGGCAGTACACCAGCGCGTCCTCGCCGGTGTCGGCGATCACCTGAAACTCATGCGATCGGTCACCGCCGATCGCACCAGTGTCAGCAGCCACCGCGCGGTAGGTCAAACCCAGCCGCTCGAAAATGCGGCAGTAGGCGGCATACATCGCGTCGTAGCTCTTGCCTGCGCTGGCGGCATCCCGATCGAACGAGTACGCATCTTTCATCGTGAACTCGCGTCCACGCATCACGCCGAAGCGAGGGCGCCGCTCGTCACGAAACTTGGTCTGAATGTGATAGAAATTTTTGGGCAGCATGCGGTAGCTGCGCAGCTCTTGTCTCGCAATGTCGGTGATGACTTCTTCACTGGTGGGCTGAATGATGAAGTCGCGCTCGTGCCGGTCTTTGACGCGCAGCATTTCCGGGCCCATTTTTTTCCAGCGCCCTGACTCCTGCCACAGCTCGGCAGGTTGAACCACGGGCATCAGCAACTCGACCGCGCCGGCACGGTTCATCTCTTCGCGAATGATCGCTTCGACCTTGCGAATCACCCGCAATCCCATCGGCATGTAGCTGTAGATGCCCGCGCCCAAACGCTTGATGAAGCCGGCCCGCATCATCAATTTGTGGCTCATCACTTCGGCATCGGCGGGGGCTTCTTTGAGGGTGGAAACAAAGAACTGGGAAGCTTTCATGGCGCGGCTTGAGACGGGGAAAAGGGAGCGGGACGCGGCATGCGCATGAGGAATCGGAGGGGTTGATTCCCGGCATGCCGGTGCAATAATGATTTCAACTAAAGAATTTGAGGTTGATTATGCTCGACCGTGAAGGGTTCAGACCCAACGTCGGCATCGTCCTGCTCAATCAAAGAAACCAGGTTTTTTGGGGCAAACGCATACGCACCCATTCCTGGCAGTTCCCGCAAGGGGGCATCAAATACGGCGAAACGCCTGAGCAGGCGATGTTCCGTGAACTCCACGAAGAAGTGGGGTTGCTGCCCGACCATGTCCGCATCGTCGCGCGTACGCGCGACTGGCTTCGCTACGAGGTGCCTGACCACTTCATTCGTCGCGACGCGCGGGGACACGATCGGGGTCAGAAGCAGATCTGGTTTTTGCTGCAGCTGATCG
>DASQOS010000540.1:0-5836 GCA_035644375.1 Rhizobacter sp. | reverse complement strand
ACCACGCGCCGATCGATGTGCGACTTCTCCATCTTGAAGTCGGGGATCCCGTAGCGCAGCAAGCCGCCAACCCGGTCGTTCTTCTCAAACACCGTGACATCGTGGCCAGCGCGCGCGAGTTGCTGGGCCGCAGCCATCCCCGCGGGCCCGGAGCCGACGATTGCAACGGTCTTGCCAGATTTCACTTTGGCAGGTCGTGGCTTGACCCACCCCTCAGCCCACGCACGGTCGATGATGGCGTGCTCGATGCTCTTGATGCCGACAGCATCGTCGTTCACGTTCAGTGTGCAGGCGGCTTCGCAGGGCGCCGGGCAAATGCGGCCGGTGAACTCGGGGAAGTTGTTGGTGGAATGCAGCACCTCGATCGCGTTCTTCCAGTCGCCGCGGTACACCAGGTCGTTGAAGTCCGGGATGATGTTGTTGACCGGACAGCCGCTGTTGCAGAACGGCGTGCCGCAATCCATGCAGCGCGCGCTCTGGACCTTGGCTTCGTCGTCTTTGAGGCCAATGACGAATTCCTTGTAGTTCTTCACCCGCGCCTGAACCGGTGTGTAGCCTTCTTCCAGACGCTCGTATTCCATGAAGCCGGTGACTTTTCCCATGATGCAGTCTCTCTCCTCGCGTTCTTCGTTCAGGCCTTGGCGCGGCTCTTGTCGCCAGCGGGCTTCTCAGGCGCACGGGCTTTGGCGATGGTGTCGCCGGCTTGCTTGGCCGCATGGATCTCGCCCAGCGCCCGCTTGTACTCGTGGGGGAACACCTTGACGAACTTGCCGCGCATGTCGGCCCACTGGTCGAGGATTTCACGCGCGCGCAAACTGCCCGTCCAACGGTGGTGGTCATCAAGCAGCTTCTTCAGAAGAGCCTCGTCGGTTTGGCCCAGGTGCCAGATGCCACGGTCGATGTGCGCCTCTTGCTCGGCGGCCGTGAGCACCTTCTCGAGCGATACCATCGCAGTATTGCAACGCTGCGCGAACTGGCCGTCTTCGTCAAAGACATAGGCAATGCCACCACTCATGCCGGCGGCGAAGTTGCGTCCCGTCTTGCCCAGCACGGCCACGGTGCCACCGGTCATGTACTCGCAACCATGGTCACCCGTGCCTTCGACCACGGCATGCGCACCCGACAGGCGCACGGCAAAGCGCTCGCCAGCCACACCGCGGAAGAAGGCCTCGCCGTTCGTCGCTCCGTACAGCACGGTGTTGCCAACGATGATGTTGCGTGTTGCGTCACCTCGGAAATCGATGCTCGGCCGCACGACGACACGGCCGCCCGACAGGCCCTTGCCGGTGTAGTCGTTGGCATCGCCGATCAGGTACAGCGTGATGCCCTTGGCCAGAAAGGCACCGAAGCTCTGGCCGCCAGTGCCTTCCATCTGGATGTAGATGGTGTGGTCGGGCAGGCCTTCGGGGTGGCGCCGCACCAGTTCACCGGAAAGCATCGCCCCAACCGTGCGGTTGACGTTGCGAGTCTCTTCCATGAACTGCACTTTTTCGCCGCGCTCGAGCGCCGGCATGCACTTCTCGATCAACCGAACGTCGAGTGCACGGGCCAGGCCGTGGTCCTGCTCTTCGACGTGGCGCCGCGCCACCTCGGCGGGTGCCGCCGGCTGATGAAACACGCGGCTGAAATCGAGGCCCTTGGCCTTCCAGTGGGCAATGCCCTTCTTGGTGTCGAGCAGGTCCGAGCGACCAATCAGGTCGTCGAACTTGCGAATGCCCAGCTGCGCCATGATCTGGCGCGCTTCTTCGGCGATGAAGAAGAAGAAGTTGACGACGTGCTCGGGCCGGCCCTGGAATTTCTTGCGCAGCACCGGGTCTTGCGTGGCCACGCCCACCGGGCAGGTGTTGAGGTGGCACTTGCGCATCATGATGCAGCCTTCGACCACCAGTGGCGCGGTGGCAAAGCCGAACTCATCCGCGCCCAGCAAAGCGCCGACCACGACGTCGCGGCCAGTCTTCATCTGGCCATCGGCCTGCACGCGAATGCGGCCGCGCAGGCGGTTGAGAACCAAGGTCTGCTGCGTCTCGGCCAGGCCGAGCTCCCACGGCGTTCCCGCATGCTTGATGCTGGACCACGGCGACGCGCCGGTGCCGCCGTCGTGGCCGGCAATCACCACGTGGTCGGCCTTGGCCTTGGTGACGCCGGTTGCAATGGTGCCGACGCCCACTTCGGACACCAGCTTCACGCTGACACCAGCGCGGTGGTTGGCGTTCTTCAGGTCGTGAATCAGCTGCGCCAGGTCTTCGATGGAATAGATGTCGTGGTGCGGCGGCGGCGAAATCAGGCCGACACCCGGTACCGAATAGCGCAGCTTGCCGATGTACTCGGTGACCTTGCCGCCCGGCAGCTGACCGCCCTCGCCCGGCTTGGCGCCTTGCGCCATCTTGATCTGGAGCTGATCGGCCGAAGACAGATACTCGGCCGTGACGCCAAAGCGGCCGGACGCCACCTGCTTGATCTTGGAACGCAGCGAATCACCCTCGTTCAACTCGAAATCGACCTGGATGTCGCCGGCACCGATGATGTCGCTGAACTTGGTGCCCTGCTTGATCGGGATGCCCTTCAGTTCGTTGCGATAGCGCGCCGGATCTTCACCGCCCTCGCCGGTGTTGGACTTGCCGCCGATGCGGTTCATGGCCACGGCCAGCGTGGCGTGAGCTTCGGTGGAGATGGAACCGAGCGACATCGCGCCGGTGGCGAAACGCTTGACGATTTCCTTGGCCGACTCCACTTCATCCAGAGGAACCGCTTTGCTCGGGTCGAATTTGAATTCGAACAGGCCGCGCAAGGTCATGTGACGGCGCGACTGGTCGTTGACGAGCTGCGCGTACTCCTTGTACGTGTCGAACTTGTTGGCGCGCGTGCTGTGCTGCAGCTTGGCGATCACGTCGGGTGTCCACATGTGCTCTTCGCCGCGCACGCGCCAGGCGTATTCGCCGCCGGCGTCCAGCATGCCGGCGAGAATCGGGTCGTCGCCGAACGCAGCCTTGTGCATGCGGATCGCTTCTTCAGCCACTGCGAACACGCCCATGCCGCCGACCTGGCTCGCAGTACCGCGGAAGTACTTGTCGATAACGACCTTGTCGAGCCCGATGGCCTCGAACAACTGCGCCCCGCAGTACGACATGTAGGTCGAGACGCCCATCTTCGACATGATCTTGGATAGACCCTTGCCGACGGCTTTGACGTAGTTGTAGATGGCCTTCTCGGCCGACAAATCGCCTGGCAGTTCTTTGTGCAGTGACGCCAGCGTTTCCATCGCCAGGTAGGGGTGCACCGCTTCGGCACCGTAGCCCGCCAACACGCCGAAGTGATGCACCTCGCGCGCCGAACCGGTCTCGACCACCAGCCCGGCGGTGGTGCGAAGGCCTTCGCGCACCAGGTGTTGGTGAATCGCCGACAGCGCGAGCAGCGCCGGGATGGCCACGTGATCGCGGTCCATCAGGCGGTCGCTGATGACCAGGATGTTGTGGCCGCCCTTGATCGCGTCGACACTTTCGGCGCACAACGATGCCAGCTTGGCCTCGACGCCTTCGTCGCCCCAGGCCAGCGGATAGGCAATGTTGAGTTCGTAGCTCTTGAACTTGCCGTTGGTGTGCGTCTCGATCTGGCGCAGGCGGGCCATGTCTTCAAAGTCGAGGATCGGCTGCGACACCTCTAGTCGCATCGGCGGGTTGACGGCGTTGATGTCGAGCAGGTTGGGCTTGGGTCCGATGAAGGACACGAGCGACATTACCACCGCTTCGCGGATCGGGTCGATCGGCGGGTTGGTGACCTGCGCGAACAACTGCTTGAAGTAGTTGTAGAGCGGCTTGTTCTTGTCGGAGAGCACCGCCAGCGGCGAGTCGTTGCCCATCGAGCCTATGCCTTCTTCACCGGCCTGCGCCATCGGGCTCATCAGGAACTTGATGTCTTCCTGGGTGTAGCCGAAAGCCTGTTGGCGATCGAGCAGGCTCTCGCGAAACGTGCCGGGCGTGGCCGCCGGCACCTTGATCGAGTCCAGGCGGATGCGCACGTTCTCGATCCACTGGCGATAAGGCTTGGCGAGCGCAAACTGGTTCTTCAGTTCTTCGTCGTCGATGATGCGGCCCTGGTCGAAATCGATCAGGAACATCTTGCCCGGCTGAAGACGCCATTTCTTGACGATCTTGTTTTCGGGAATCATCGGCAACACACCGGATTCGGAAGCCATCACCACCAGATCGTCGTCGGTCACGATGTAGCGCGACGGGCGAAGACCATTGCGGTCCAACGTGGCGCCGATCTGGCGGCCGTCGGTGAACACCATCGAGGCTGGGCCGTCCCACGGTTCAAGCATGGCCGCGTGGTACTCGTAGAACGCGCGGCGGCGATCGTCCATCGTGGCGTGCTGTTCCCACGCCTCGGGGATCATCATCATCGCGGCATGCGCCAGCGAATAGCCGCTCATCGTCAGCAGTTCAAGCGCGTTGTCAAAGGTGGCCGTGTCGGACTGACCTTCAAAGCTGATGGGGTAGAGCTTTTGCAGATCGTCGCCCAGCACCGGCGACTTCATCACGCCTTTTCGCGCACGCATCCAGTTGAAGTTGCCTTTGACGGTGTTGATTTCACCGTTGTGCGCCACCATGCGATACGGGTGGGCCAATGGCCACTCTGGAAACGTGTTGGTCGAGAAACGCTGGTGAACCAGCGCCAAAGCTGATGTAGCGCGCGGGTCCTGCAAGTCCTTGTAGTACTTGCCCACCTGATTGGCCAGCAACAGGCCTTTGTAAATGATGGTGCGGCAGCTCATGCTGGGCACGTAGTACTCGTGACTGTGCGTGAGTTTCAGGCGCTGAATGGCGCTCGAGGCCGTCTTGCGAATCACGTACAGCTTGCGCTCGAGAGCATCGGGAACGATCACATCGGGCCCGCGTCCGATGAAGATCTGGCGCAGCACCGGTTCCTTGGCTCGCACGGTCGGCGACATCGGCAGGTCGGCGTCGACAGGAACGTCACGCCAACCCAGCAGCGTTTGGCCCTCGGCCTTGACGGCCCGCTCGAGTTCTTGTTCGCAGGCCAGCCGCGACGCGTGCTCCTTGGGAAGAAAGATCATGCCCACGCCATACTCGCCCAGCGGCGGCAGTTCCACACCTTGGGTGGCCATTTCTGCCCGGTAGAACTCGTCGGGAATCTGAATCAGAATCCCAGCGCCATCACCCATCAGTTTGTCAGCGCCTACTGCGCCACGATGATCCAGGTTTTCTAGGATCTTTAGTCCTTGCTCAACGATGCTGTGGGCTTTGTGGCCCTTGATGTGGGCGACGAAACCGACACCACAAGCGTCGTGCTCGTGACTGGGGCTGTAGAGACCGTTTTCTATCGCGTCTTGCAATTCGAGAGAAAGAGATGTTTGCGGGGCAACCTGGGTCATGGCGCTCTCCAATGGTGTGCTGAAAGAGATACGAAAGAATACTTGACGGTCGATGCCAATTCAACGCAAATAATTAGGGTCAGTCACCTAAATAGTTTTGGTGAGTCGGTCGAAAATATATATTAGGGGCAGACAAGTTAAGGCTTGCGCGGACGCCCTCGTTGCAAAGGAGTCAATCTACGCGAGGTCTGCTCCGACAATGTCGCCAAAAAAGAAGGCGCGCCAAGAGGCCAGGACTTGAGTACCGCATCTTTAATCTGCTGCCGCTCGGCTCTCAAGAGGGGCTGATTCAGCAGAATTTGATAGGCCGCCTGCCTTTCAAAAGGCGTGTTTCCCAGGGCCCAGTAATGGGGGTGATCACTAACCAACGAATCTACACACCGACCCAGATGATGAGGCGCACTTGAGACAGGATCTATCAGCCCGGCCTCAGAACCCATGCCA
>DASQOS010000539.1:0-5316 GCA_035644375.1 Rhizobacter sp. | reverse complement strand
CGCTTGGAACCGTGGTGGCGCAAGCGCGCTGGACCGGACACCAGGCCTGGCTGCTCACCTCCGATGGCGAAGCCGAGTATCCCAACCTGGATGCACTGACCCGCCAGATGCTTGGAGAAAGCTTGCCGGTCGCCGCCTTGTTCGATTGGCTGCGAGGCCGCCCTTGGCGCGGCGCGGCCAGCCAAGACAACACGGCGCTTGCCGGCTTTCAACAGCTCGGGTGGGTGATCGATCTGGCGCGCTTCAACGAAGGCTGGATCGCCGCAGAACGTTCACAGTTGCCGCGTGTCAGCGTGCGCGCGCGGGTCGATCCACCGTGAATCGCCTGAGGTATCACCGCGAATGAGCTTGACCGCGCTGTACGACGTGGCCGCGCCGGCCAAACTCAACCTGTTTCTGCATGTGATGGGCCGGCGAGAGGACGGCTATCACCTGTTGCAGTCGGTGTTCGTGCTGATCGATTGGTGTGACACGCTGCAGTTCGAGCGCCGTGCCGACCGTGCCCTGGCACGCCACGACCTTGCCGCAGCCTTGCCTGCCGATGACCTGTGCCTGCGCGCCGCCCAGGCCCTGCAAAACGAATCCGGCACGCATTTCGGCGCCGACATCAGCATCGCCAAACAAGTTCCCTGGGGCGCCGGCATGGGCGGCGGCAGTTCGGACGCAGCCAGCACGCTGCTGGCGCTCAACAGGCTGTGGGACCTGAACTGGCCTCTGCCCAAGCTGATGGCCCTCGGGCTGCGGCTGGGCGCCGACGTGCCGTTTTTTTTGGGCGGACACAACGCGTGGGTCGAAGGAATCGGCGAAAAACTGACGCCGCTGGCCTTGCCGGCACAGTGGCTCGCGGTGTTGAAACCCGCCGCCAGCCTCGAAACCAGCGCCATTTTTGCCAGCCCGCTCTTGGTGAGAAAAGGCGAAGCTGATATAGTTGAAGGCTTCTTTGCAGACGCCGCTATTGATGCGCTGATGGACGGTTTTGGCTGCAACATGCTGCAACCTCCGGCTGAACATCAATGTCCTGATGTAGCGAAAGCTGCTCAGCTGCTGAAAACCCGGTTCGGCAACAGCCGCATGACGGGTTCAGGCAGCGCGGTGTTTGCGAGGGCAGGGAGAGTGACCGATACCGCAGTCCAACCCCTGGTGACCATGCCGTGTGACTTGGCGCCTGGGTGGACAGGTCGGATGTGCCGCAGTTTGGATCGTCACCCGCTGTTGGGTTGGTGTCCGGGCTGAGGCAAATACAGTTTTGGGTTTGCTGCGCAAGTTGCAAACCGGTGTAGGGGAGTCGCCAAGTTGGTTAAGGCATCGGATTTTGATTCCGACACGCGAAGGTTCGAATCCTTCTTCCCCTGCCAAATTTTTTGATTCCCGGTGCCCGCAAAGGGGCACACCGGAGCTGTTATGAAAGGGTGCGTCGTGCCCCAAGAGACGCCCCCAGAGAGCCTCGACGGAGGGAATGTGCTTTTCAACACTGTGCTGTTTACCGGGAATGCCAATCCAGCGCTTGCGCAGGAGATGGCCGGCAACCTGGGCATCGAACTCGGCAAGGCCAAGGTCGGCCGTTTTTCCGACGGCGAGGTGGACATCGAGATCCACCAGAACGTGCGGGCTCGCGACATCTTCATCGTTCAGCCCACCTGCGCTCCGACGAATGAAAATCTGATGGAGTTGTGCATCATGGTCGATGCACTCAAACGCGCTTCAGCCCGGCGCGTCACCGCAGTGATCCCGTACTACGGCTATGCGCGGCAAGACCGCCGCCCGCGTTCCACACGGGTGCCCATCAGCGCCAAGGTGGTGGCCAACATGCTCGAAGCCGTGGGCGTCGAACGCCTGCTGACCATGGACCTGCACGCCGACCAGATCCAGGGCTTCTTCAACATCCCGGTCGACAACATCTACGCGTCGCCCGTGCTGCTGGCCGACCTGCAAAGCAAGCGTTATCAAGATCTGGTCGTGATCTCGCCGGACGTCGGCGGCGTGGTGCGCGCGCGCGCGCTGGCCAAGCAACTCGGTTGCGACCTGGCCATCATCGACAAGCGGCGCCCGCGCGCCAACGTCTCCGAAGTGATGCACGTGATCGGCGACATCGACGGCCGCAACTGCGTGATCATGGACGACATGATCGATACCGCCGGCACGCTGGTGAAGGCCGCCGAGGTGCTGAAGGAACGCGGCGCGAAGAACGTCTACGCCTACTGCACCCACGCCGTCTTTTCCGGCCCGGCGATCGAGCGCATCAAAGCCTCGCAGCTCGACGAGGTCGTCATCACCAACACCATCCCGCTCAGCCAGGAAGGGCAGCTTTGCAAAAAGGTGCGCCAGCTGTCGGTCGCTTTCCTGTTCGCCGAAACCATCCGCCGCATTTCAGACGGCGAGTCGGTGACATCCCTGTTCGCGGAGCAGAACAACAACTTCTGAACCGCTAGCACGCGGCGCGTCGTGGTGACACGGCAGCGCCGCTTCGTCGGGTCGCAAGACCTTTTCAAGATGCCTGGTCGCGGGCATCTTCCATGTTTGGAGAAAACCATGAAATTCGTCGCATTCGAGCGTACGCTGCAGGGGACCGGAGCGAGCCGCCGCCTGCGCATCGCCAACAAAGTGCCTGGCATTGTGTATGGGGCCGGAACACCCGCCATGATCGAACTCGATCACAACGCGTTGTTCCACGCCTTGAAAAAAGAGGGCTTCCACTCGTCCATTCTGGAGATGGAACTGGCAGGCAAGTCGCAGCAAGTGCTTCTGCGCGACTACCAGATGCACCCGTTCCGCCAGATCGTGCTGCACATCGATTTCCAGCGTGTCGATGCCACCACCAAGATCACGAAGAAGGTGCCGCTGCACTTCATCAACGAAGAGTCGTCGCCCGCCGTGAAGGCCGATGCCTGCCTGGTGAACCACGTGGTCACCGAGCTGCGCATCCAGTGCCTGGCCTCGCAGCTGCCCGAGTACCTGACCGTCGACTTGGCCAATCTGACCAAGGGGCAGGCGCTGCACGTCAGCGACCTGAAGCTGGCCGAAGGCATCACCGTCGTGACCCAGGGCAGGCCGAACCCGGTGATCGTTTCGACCTCGGTCCAGGCCGCCGAAGAAGAAGCGGCACCGGCACCGGTGGTCACGGCGGCCGCACCTGCGCCGACCAAGGCCAAGAAGACCGAAAAGCAAAACAAGAAGTAAGTCATTCCTGCGCGCAAGACAAGCCCCGCTTAGGCGGGGCTTTTTCATGGGCGTCTCTGACAGGATAATTCGCCGCATGATCAGACTGCTGGTGGGCCTGGGCAACCCGGGCGTTGAATACGAAGCCACGAACCACAACGCCGGGTTCTGGTGGCTCGACGCCGTGGCGCGGCAACTCGGCACTTCGCTGTTGCCCGAACGCAGCTACTTCGGGCTGGTCGCACGCGTCAACCGGCCTGAGGGGCCGCTGTGGTTGTTGCAGCCGCAAACCTTCATGAACCTGTCCGGCAAATCGGTGGCCGCACTGGCCCGGTTCTTCAAGATTGCCCCGGGTGAAATCCTCGTGGCGCATGACGATCTCGATCTGCTCCCGGGCCAGGTCAAGATCAAGCTGGGTAGCGGGCATGGTGGACACAACGGCTTGCGTGACATTCATGCGCAGTTGGGGTCGCCCGACTACTGGCGCCTGCGCCTGGGCATCGGCCATCCCGGTGTGAAGTCGGAGGTGGTGGACTACGTGCTGCGCAAGCCGACGCCTGCGCACCGCGAAGCGATTGTCGAAAGCATTGAAAAAACGCTGCCTGCGCTCGACCTGCTGCTGGCCGTCGACATGGAGCGCGCGTTGATGAAGATCAACGCCAAGCCACCGCGGCCCAAGCCACCGCGCCCCGACGCCGCGCCGATCTCGTCTCAACCCCCGGAGCCCAAGCCATGACACTGTTGACGCTCACCACATCGGCCTTGCTGGTGGGCTTTGTCTGCAGCGCATCGGCTCAAACGGTGTACCGCTGTGGTCCGGATGGGCGCGAGTACTCGCAGGCACCCTGCGGGCAGAGCCGGGCGGTGGATGTTTCCGATCCGCGCAGCGAGGCGCAACGAGCCGCGGCACAGAAGCGGGCACGCGATGATGAAGCGACGGGCCGCGCCCTGGAGCGAGAACGCCGCGCTCGCGAAGCGGCTGCGGTTCCATCGCAAGCGGGAAGTTTCAGCCCGGCCGCAACGCCGCCAAAAAGCGCTTCAGCGCGTGCTCACAAGAAGGCCGCCAAGAAGAAGCATTCATCGGATACCGACTTCAAGGCCGTCGCTCCGGCGCCTGCCAAGAAACCCAAATCCTCCGTCGCGTTTCAAGGCGGGTCTTGCGGCGCTTCGGATTCAGATGCCGGCGCTGCCGACTGCAAACGCCGGTATTTCGCCCACAAGCTGTCCTGACTTTCCAGATGCGCCGGGTCGAGCGGGATGCAGCTCACCGGGCACACCTGCACGCACTGCGGCTCATCGAAATGGCCCACGCATTCGGTGCATTTGTTCGGGTTGATCTCGTAGATTTCCGCGCCCATCGAGATCGCCTGGTTGGGGCATTCGGGCTCGCACACATCGCAGTTGATGCAATCGTCGGTGATCAGCAGTGCCATGGCGAAAACAAATCGGTGCAGCTCAAACCTTGCCCTTGCCGGCTGTCACGCGTTGCGTCAGCCGGCCGAGCACGGAGGGTGACACGAACTTGGAAACATCACCCCCCAAGGTGGCAATTTCGCGCACGAAGGTTCCTGACACGAACTGGAATTGATCGCTGGGCGTCAGAAACACCGTTTCCACGTCCGGCATCAGGTGGCGGTTCATGCCCGCCATCTGGAATTCGTAGTCGAAGTCGCTCATGGCCCGCAGCCCGCGCACCACGACCTTGCCGCCATGTGCGGTGACGAATTCGCTCAGCAAGCCGTCATAGGACATGACTTCGACGTTGGGATGCGAAGCCGCCAACGTCTGGGCCATTTCCAGCCGTTCCGCCATCGTGAACATGGTGCGTTTGTGATGCCCGGCAGCCACGGCCAGAATCAAGCGCTCGAACATGCGTGCAGCCCGGTTCATCAGATCCTCATGGCCCAGCGTCATGGGGTCGAAGGTGCCGGGATAGACGGCGGTGAGTCGGGTCACGGAGGTCAACACAATCCTTCTGAAGCGCTCAGCCTGGCAAAGTGGGGCCAGTGTAGCCGGGCTCCGCGCGCTGAAAGAGGTGGAAATGCACAGCACCTGCCCTGCCATGGCGGTACAAATGCAGCCCCGACGGCACGCTCTCGGCAGTTTCAAAACTGTGATCGGCTTCGAGGTAGATGAAACCGCCAGGCACCACGATCCGGA
>DASQOS010000538.1:0-9512 GCA_035644375.1 Rhizobacter sp. | reverse complement strand
TTCGCGGTCAGCCCCGGTTATCTGGGCTCTGTCGGACACGCCTGCCGCGAATTCGGTTTGCCGCTGTTGCCCGGCGTCGCCACCGGCAGCGAAGTGATGCAGGCCCAGGCTGACGGCTACGACTTCCTCAAGTTCTTTCCGGCCACGGCGGCGGGCGGCATTCCGATGCTGAAGGCGCTGGCGGGACCGTTCACTGACGTGGTGTTCTGTCCGACCGGCGGCATCACGGCCCTGACCGCACCGCAGTTCCTGGCCTTGCCCAACGTCAAGGTGTGTGGCGGCTCGTGGCTCACCCCGGCCGATGCCGTCGCAACCAAGGACTGGGCGCGCATCACGCAACTTGCCCGAGAAGCGAGTGCGTTGAGTTGAGGGCTGGCTGGCGGGTACGCCGGTCGCGACTGCGGGACATCCGTGCCGCGCACAAGCTGTCAGAGTTGACAGGGGTTCGCCGCAGACGGATTCGATTCAGTCCGATAAGCTTCAGTCACTCAGGGAATGGTTGGTACTGTGAAGAAGGGGCGAATGCCGTGGCGACAACGGCAGCCTCCACAGTCGCACTGGTTCGGGATCTATCACGCAGCTGCTGTTTACGCTCCGAAGCAACGCATCACGGGTCACCGGAGTGCTGTTGGGGCTGTTGCTCGTCGCCGGCACTTGGGGTCATCTGGCGTGGGTCGAGCGTTCCAATCTGGAACGCTTGCGGGCTCAGATGGCCGACCGCCAAGCCTCCAGCGTCAGGGAGTTTGAAGGCTGGATGGACCAACGCATCCGCCAAACGCAAAGCTGGGCCAACCGGCCCGATGCCCGGGACCTGACCCGGGCGCTGCTCACCCTGAACCACCCCACGCCCGACCAACTTGCCAACCACCCGTTGCAGGTGGCGTTTCGCCAGCAATTCGCGGTGGCCCAAGGGCGCGAGGGCCTGCAAGGCTACTTCATCGTGTCGCTCCAGGGCCTCAGCCTCGGCAGCATGGGCAACGACAACATCGGTACGCCCAATCTGCTGTGGAAAGAACCAGAGTTCATTCAGGCCATGCGCTTGCAGGGCGCGGCGCTGAGTCCGCTGATGACCTCCGACGTCGATCTGCAAAACGTCGGCGTGTCTCTGGAAGGAAAACCCGTGACGATGTTCGTCGGCGTGCCGATCTACCTGGATTCGTACCAGCCGGCGGCGTACTTCGTGATCCGCATTCCCACGGTAGGCTTGTTGGGCCTGCAAGGGCGTGCTCGGTTTCGCGAAAGCGGCATCAGCTACCTGGTCGACAACTTCGGCCGTTTGCATGCCGACCGTTCGTGGCTCAACCTCGACCTTGAACGCTATGGGCTGGGCAGCGAAGCCTTTCGAGGCCGGCCTTATCTGTTTGCGCGTGACCCCGGTAAAAACCTGCTGGAGCAACCGGGTCACAACGGTGAACGCAGCCAACTGCCGCTCACGCATTCGGCAGAGGCGCTGCGGCACGGTGACGGCGCGTCGTTGACGCCTTATCGAGACCATCGTGGCGTTCTTGTCGTCGGCTCATGGACCTGGAGCACCAAGCTCGGCCTGGGCGTCATCACCGAGATTTCTGCCGGAGAGGCGTTTGCGCCGTTGGCCCTGGCAAGGCAACGGGTGTTGATTGCCGCCGTCGTGCTGGCGCTCTCTGTGGTGCTGGTGCTGTTGCTGAACCTGCAGCGCTCCAGCTCGCGCCTGAAGGCAGCGGTGATCAAGGCCGAATCGGCAAGCCGGGCCAAAGGCGTTTTCCTGGCCAACATGAGCCACGAGATTCGCACGCCGCTCAACGCCGTGCTGGGCATTGCGCATTTGCTGGATGGCACCGAGCTGCAGGCTTCGCAGCGCGAATACCTGCAGATGATCAGCGCCTCGGGTCAGGCCTTGCTGCGCATTCTCAATGACATCCTCGACTACTCCAAGGTCGAGGCCGGCAAGCTGGACCTGGTCCAGGCCGAGTTCGCGCTCAACGACATCATCGACACGCTGGCCTCCATCATGGCGGTGAATGCCGCGCCGAAGGACCTCGAACTGGTGATCGGCATCGAGCCGGCCGTGCCGTCGCATCTCAGCGGCGACTCGCACCGCCTGCTGCAGGTGCTGATCAACCTCGTCGGCAACGCGATCAAGTTCACGCTCGAAGGCGAGGTCGTGCTCAATGTGTCGGTGGCATCGCGCGAAAACGACACGGCGCAGCTGCGCTTCGAGGTGCGTGACAGCGGTGTCGGCATCTCCGCTGAAAAGCAGCAACAGCTGTTCGCGCCGTTCGTACAGGCGGACGCCCACATCGCACGAAGCTTCGGTGGCACCGGCCTCGGGCTGGCCATTTGCAAGCGCCTGGTGGAACTGATGCAGGGTCAGATCGGCGTGCACAGCGTGCCGGGCAAGGGCAGCACCTTCTGGTTCACGCTGCCGCTCCATGTCGTGCACAAGGAGGCCGACACGACTGCCACCTTCTCGCCGCTGTCGCCGGGTTGTGCGCTGGTGATCGACGACAACGACGTGGCGCGCGAATTCGTTGCCAAGAGCCTCGGCTGCATGGGCTGGAAAACGCACGAGGCGTCTTCTGGCCTGAGCGCAGTGGCCGAATTGAGAGAGCGGGGCAACGCCAAAACCGAGAACTTCGACGTGGTGCTGGTGGATTGGAAGATGCCCGACATGGACGGCTTGCAGACCAGCAAGGCGATTCGAGAGATCGCGGGGCTGACCCAACCCCCCATCGTCATCATGGTCACGGCGTTCAGCCGCGACCAGGTGCTGCAGTCGGCCGACGCCCAACTGGTGGATGCGGTGATCACCAAGCCGGCCACCACGTCGAAAATATTCGATGCGGTGATGGAGGCGCGGGCCACGCGCAGCGGCGCTGCAGCCCTGCAGACGCGCACGCCTTATGCGCCGGCGCGTCCGGTCAACCGGCTCAAGGGTTTGCGCATTCTGCTGGTGGAAGACAACTACATCAATCAGCAGGTCGCCCGCGGGGTTCTCGCGGCAGAAGGCTCGCTGGTTCGCACGGTGGACAACGGCGCGCTGGCGGTGGACGCACTTGCCCGCAACCCGGCCGCATTCGATCTGGTGCTGATGGACGTGCAGATGCCGGTGATGGACGGCATCGAGGCCACCCGACGCCTGCGAAACGACTTGCACCTGACGCTGCCGATCCTGGCGATGTCGGCGGGTGTCACGCAAGAGGAGCGCCAGCTGTGCCAGTTGGTGGGCATGAACGACTTCATTTCCAAGCCGCTGGAGCCGCAGGTGGTGGTGCAGACCATTCGAAAACTGAACGTGACGCCGCGCCTCGACCCGATGGAAGCCGTGCTGAATGCCGCCAAACCCGCGACACCGGCGAACGCGCACATCGAGGGTGTCGACCTCGACGCGCTGATGACGGCGATGAATGGCGACAAGGCCGTGGTCGACCGGCTTCTGGCCCGGCTCGAAATGGAGTGCGGTAAGGCGATGGCGGAGCTGGAGCACGCCATTGCGGCCGACGACTTTGCGACGATGGCCACCCTGATGCACGGCTTCAGGGGCGGTGCGGCCAACATGCGCGCCGAGGGCGTGGTCCGGCAGGCCGAGATGCTGGAAGAAGCGCTGCGCCAAGACGATGGCGAGGCCATTCGCCGGCAGTTCCCCCTGTTCCGCAATGCCGTCCTGGCATTGCAATCGGCGCTCAGAGTGGCTCGGCCGGGCCTCAAGGGCTGACGCTGGTTGGCACGTCGGGTGCGAAGCGATCGACGGCATCGGTGATGAGGCCGTCGATGCCGGCGTCCAGCAGGCGGCGTGCCAGCCCAGCCTCGTTGACGGTGTAGGCCAGCGAGGCCATCTCTGCAGCATGAATGCGCCCAATCACGTCGGCGTCCAGCAGCGAATGGGCGCACACGATGGCCACGCATTGCAGGTCGAGTGCTTGCTGCAGCCAGGCTGCGGGCAGCTGGTCGAGCAGCAATGCACGCGGCAGATGTGGCGCAGCGAGTCTGGCACTGGCCAGCGCCCTGGCATCGAAGGAACTCATCAAGGGCTGCAGCGCCTGGCCTGTCCACAGGCGCGCAGCTTCTGCAGCCACCACTCGGCCGGTTTCAGTTTCGTGGCCCGGCGAGGGCTTGATCTCGAGGTTGAGCGCAAAGCCGTGTTCCAGGCAGTACTGCGCCACGGCGTCCAGGCGCGGCAGCGGCTCGCCTGCAAAGGCCGGGCTGTGCCAGGCGCCGGCGTCGAGCCGTGACAGCTGGTCCCAGGTGTGTTCCGCGGAGGCGCCGTGGCCGGACGTGGTTCTTTGCAGGGTCGCGTCGTGCATCAGGAATGGCACGCCGTCGGCGCTCAGTTTCACGTCGCATTCGAACCCGCGATAGCCATGGTGCGCGCCGGCGCGAAACGCGGCCAGTGTGTTTTCGGGCGCCAGTTTGCCGGCGCCGCGGTGTGCCAACCACAAGGGATAAGGCCAGGAGGTCAAGGCGGTCATGTCGTCTCCGCAGGTTTCTGGTCGTCAACCCAGGCATTGTCGACGGCGCTCGGCCACGATGACGCCGACCGGCTTTCGTGGTGGAAAAGGTGCTGACGCGCTCCAGGCGATAACCCCGTGCGCCCAAGACCGCCCTGCCGTTGGTTGGCCGTGCTGCGGTACCATTTGCAGCCAAGTGCAGTAGCAGGCGCGCACGCCGCCTGGAGCCGATGAACGCACCGATTCGATTGAAGCAGATCACGGCAGCCACCGAGGCCCATGAGGCGCCTCGTCTGCGCGAGATCCCCTACAACTACACCTCGTTCTCCGACCGCGAGATCGTGATCCGCATTCTCGGTCCGCGTGCCTGGGAGCTGCTGAACCGCCTGCGTGATGAACGCCAGACCGGGCGTTCCGCGCGCATGTTGTACGAGGTGCTGGGCGACATCTGGGTGGTGCAGCGCAATCCGTATCTGCAGGACGACCTGCTGGACAACCCGAAGCGCCGCCGGCTGCTGATCGAGGCGCTGAACCACCGCCTTGGCGAAGTGCAAGGCCGTCGCTCGCCGGCCAGCGATGCCACGCGCGATGCCTTCGTGGGCGAGTTGCTCCTGGCGGCACGTGCCGCCGTGCGTGCCTTTGCCGATCAGTTCGAGCGGGTGGCCGAATTGCGCCGCCGTACCACCAAGGTGCTGGGCCGCAACACCGCCAAGGACAACATCAAGTTCGACGGTTTGTCGCGCGTCTCGCACGTGACCGATGCGACCGACTGGCGCGTCGAGTACCCCTTCGTCGTGCTCACGCCCGACACCGAGGCTGAGATGGCGGCGATGGTCAAGGGCTGCGTCGAGCTGGTCCTGACGATCATTCCGCGTGGCGGCGGCACCGGCTATACCGGCGGGGCCGTTCCGCTGACCTGGAACAGCGCGGTCATCAACACCGAAAAGCTCGAGGCGATGACGGAGGTCGAATTCGTTCGCCTGCCCGGCATGGACCGCGACGTGGCGACCGTGTGGACCGAAGCCGGCGTGGTGACGCAGCGCGTGTCCGATGCGGCCGAGCGCGCCGGGTTCGTGTTTGCCGTCGACCCGACCTCGGCCGAGGCTTCCTGCATCGGCGGCAACATCGCGATGAATGCGGGCGGCAAAAAGGCCGTGTTGTGGGGTACGGCGCTCGACAACCTGGCGTCGTGGCGCATGGTGACACCCGAGGCCAAGTGGCTTGAGGTGACGCGCATCGGCCACAACATGGGCAAGATCCACGACGTCGAGACGGCGAGTTTCGAGTTGCGTTACTTCGACGCGTCGGGCAAGAAGCTGGAACGCAGCGAACGGCTGGAAATCCCCGGCGGCACCTTCCGCAAAGAAGGGCTTGGCAAGGACGTCACCGACAAGTTTCTGGCGGGCCTGCCCGGTATCCAGAAAGAAGGCTGCGACGGGCTGATCACCAGCGCGCGCTGGATCGTGCACAAGATGCCGGCCCACACGCGCACGGTGTGCCTGGAGTTCTTCGGCAACCCCAAGGACGCGGTGCCTTCGATTGTCGACATCAAGGACTTCATGTTTGCGCAGGCCAAGCAAGGCTCGGCTGTGCTGGCCGGTCTGGAACACCTGGACGACCGTTACCTGAAGGCAGTGGGCTACGCCACCAAAAGCAAGCGCGGCGGCTTGCCCAAGATGGTGCTGGTCGGCGACATTGCGGGCGACGACGCCGACAAGGTGGCCCAGGCCACCAGTGAAGTCGTGCGCATTGCCAACAGCCGCGCCGGCGAAGGTTTTGTGGCGGTGAGTCCCGAGGCACGCAAGAAGTTCTGGCTTGACCGCAAGCGCACCGCCGCCATCAGCAAGCACACCAACGCATTCAAGGTCAACGAGGACGTGGTGATCCCGCTGCCGCGCATGGGCGAGTACACCGAAGGCATCGAGCGCATCAACATCGAACTGAGCCTGCGCAACAAGCTGGCGCTGGTCGATGCACTTCAGGCGTTCTTCGAGAAGGGCAGCCTGCCCTTGGGCAAGACGGACGACGCAAGCGACATCGCGTCGGCCGAACTGCTGGAAGACCGTGTGCAACAGGCCTTGAGCCTTTTGCACGAGGTGCGTACCCTGTGGCAGCACTGGCTGACCAACCTGGACAGCGTCGAGCCCGGTCCGAACGCAGGCACCACCACAACCTTGTTCCAGGCGCTGCAGGACCACAGCTTGCGGGCCTCATGGAAGACGCAGATCCGCGCGCCCTTGCAAAGTATTTTCTCGGGGTCTGCGTTGGCGCCCGTCGTCGATGAGTGCGTGCGCATTCACAAAGAAGTGTTGCGCGGCCGCGTGTGGGTCGCGCTGCACATGCATGCCGGCGACGGCAACGTGCACACCAACATTCCGGTCAACAGCGACAACTACCAGATGCTGCAGACGGCCCATCAGGCTGTGGCCCGCATCATGGGCTTGGCGCGCAGCCTGGACGGCGTGATTTCAGGCGAACACGGCATCGGCATCACCAAGCTCGAATTCCTCAGCGATGCCGAGCTCAAGGACTTCACCGACTACAAGCAGCGTGTCGACCCCGAAGGCCGGTTCAACAAGGGCAAGCTGCTGCGCGGGGTCTCGGTCGATGGACTGACGCTGATGGCCGATCTGACCAACGCCTACACGCCCAGCTTCGGCCTGATGGGGCACGAGTCGCTGATCATGCAGCAGAGCGACATCGGCGACATCGCGAACTCGATGAAGGACTGCCTGCGTTGCGGCAAGTGCAAGCCGGTGTGCGCCACCCACGTGCCGCGCGCCAACCTGCTGTACAGCCCGCGCAACAAGATCCTCGCCACTTCGCTGCTGGTCGAAGCGTTTCTGTACGAGGAGCAGACGCGCCGCGGCGTCAGCATCAAGCACTGGCAGGAGTTCGAAGACGTGGCCGACCATTGCACGGTATGCCACAAGTGCCTGAGCCCGTGCCCGGTGGACATCGACTTCGGCGACGTGTCGATGAACATGCGCAATCTGTTGCGCAAGATGGGCCAGAAGAGTTTCCGCCCCGGCAATGCCGTGGCGATGCTGTTCCTGAATGCGACCAACCCCGAGACCATCAAGCTGATGCGCACCGCGATGGTCGGCGTGGGCTTCAAGGTCCAGCGGCTGGCGAATGACCTGTTGCGCGGCCTGGCCAACAAGCAGACCGCCGCACCGCCGTCGACGGTGGGCAACCCGCCGATCAAAGAGCAGATCATCCACTTCATCAACAAGAAGATGCCGGGCGGCCTGCCCAAGCGAACGGCACGTGCGCTGCTGGACATCGAAGACAACGACTACGTGCCGATCATCCGCAATCCCAAGACCACCACGGCCGACACCGAGGCGGTTTTCTACTTCCCGGGCTGCGGTTCGGAGCGGCTGTTCTCGCAGGTGGGTCTGGCCACCCAAGCCATGCTCTGGCACGCCGACGTGCAAACCGTGTTGCCGCCTGGCTACTTGTGCTGCGGCTACCCGCAGCGCGGCAGCGGGCAGTTCGACAAGGCCGAGAAAATCATCACCGACAACCGGGTGCTGTTTCACCGCGTCGCCAACACGCTGAACTACCTCGACATCAAGACGGTGGTGGTGAGCTGTGGCACCTGCTACGACCAGCTGCAAGGCTATCAATTCGAGAAGATCTTTCCAGGCTGCCGCATCATCGACATCCATGAGTTCTTGCTGGAAAAAGGCATCAAGCTCGGCGGTGCCGGTGGTTACCTGTACCACGACCCGTGCCACAGCCCGATGAAGTTGCAGGACCCGATGAAGACCGTCAAGGCGCTGCTGGGTGACAACATCCTCGAAAGCAAGCGCTGCTGCGGTGAGAGCGGGACCCTTGGCGTCACGCGGCCGGACATCGCGACCCAGGTGCGCTTCCGCAAGGAAGAAGAGCTGCGCAAGGACGAGGCGGCGCTGCGTGCCACCGGCGTGGTGCCGGGAAAAGGCAATCTGAAAGTGCTGACCTCGTGCCCCAGCTGCTTGCAGGGCCTGAGCCGCTATACCGGCGACCTGAACAACGGGTTGCTGGAGGCCGATTACATCGTGGTCGAGATGGCCAACCAAATGCTCGGCGCCGACTGGATGCCGGAGTATGTGGAGCTTGCCAACCATGGCGGCATAGAGCGCGTGTTGGTGTGATGGAGCCCCCACGTCGCTTCGCTCCTGCCCCCCGAGGGGGCGCTGGCCTGCCCTTGGGGCGGCCCGGCGGGTGGCCTTGGCTTGATGGGCGCTTCGCTGCGCTTGCTTTTTAGGGCATGAGCGTGTTTGCGTTGCGCCCGGGTTGCGAACTTTGCGAGCAAGCCGGTGGCGTGGTGATTGCGCAGGCTGCGTCATGGCGGGTGATTCGCGTCGATGATGCGGACTTTCCAGCGTTCTACCGCGTGGTCTGGAATGCGCACGTGGTGGAGTTCAGCGATTTGTCGCAGAGTGACCGCGCGTTGTGCATGGACGTCGTCTGCCGCGTCGAGACGGTATTGCGCGGCCTCCTGCGCCCGACCAAGATCAACCTCGCCGCGCTCGGCAACATGGTGCCGCACCTGCACTGGCACGTGATTGCGCGTTTCGAGTGGGACAGCCATTTCCCACAGCCGGTCTGGGGGGCGCGTCAGCGCCCGGTCGATCCTGCGGCGGCCGACCGCCTGCCGCTGGCACTTGACCGCGTCGACGACGCGCTGCGGCAGTCCCTGGCCTGGCTGGCGGGTTGACGGCGATACACTGAAACGATGGCAGGACTCTCCGCTCACACCCCCCAGCCCACGGCGATCACCGTGCACCAGCAGTCGCGCGTGCTCGAAATCGCCTTCGCCGACGGCGCCGCATTTCGCATCCCGTTCGAGCTGATGCGGGTCTATTCGCCGTCGGCCGAGGTGCAGGGCCACGGGCCGGGCCAAGAAGTGCTGCAGACCGGCAAGCGCGACGTCGAAGTGGTCGAACTCGAATCGGTGGGCAACTATGCGGTCCGGCCTGCATTTTCGGATGGCCATGTCAGCGGCATTTTTTCGTGGGACTACCTCTACTTTTTGGGATCTCAAGAGAAAGACCTGTGGCAGAAGTACGAAGCACGACTGACGCAAGCCGGCGCGAG
>DASQOS010000537.1:0-4635 GCA_035644375.1 Rhizobacter sp. | reverse complement strand
GACCAGCTCGGCGGCTTTCTTCGGGTCAAAAGCTTCGGGCGCGGCAGGGGTCATGGCAGTCGCAAACAGGGTTTGGCCGGCGTCGGTCAGGAGACCGAACCGATCACGCCGTCCACCAGGAAGTTCATGCGGTCGAGGATCGGGTCGTAGTTGTCGTAGCCCTTGTCGATCACGATCTTGCCGTTGTTGCCCTTGACCGGGCCGGTGTAGATCGGCTTGCCGGCCTTCAGGTCGGCGATCGCCGCGGTGGCCGCGTTGCGCGCCTTGTCGGTGGCGCCGGCGCCGAACGGCGTGCTGGCCACCATGTCCTTGTCGTAGCCGCCGAAGAAGGTGTTGGGCAGTTTCATGCCCTTGCCGAGATCGGCTGCGAAGGTCTTGTAGACCGTCTCCCACTTGTTCTCGGCGCCGGTGATGAAGCCCTTGGGGGCCAGCGAGGCCTGCGATGCGTTGTGCCCGCAGGTCTTGATGCCCTTGAGCTCGGCGGTCTGGATCACGACCTTCGGGCTGTCGACGTGACAGGCGATGACGTCGCAGCCCGCGGTGATCAGCGCGTTGGTGGCCTCGGCCTCGCGCACCGGCAACGACCATTCGCCGGTGATGATGAGCTGCACGGTGGCATTCGGGTTCACTTTGCGCACGCCCATCGTGAACGCGTTGACGTTGCGCAGCACGATGGAGATCGGCTTCGCGGCCACGTAGCCGATCTTGTTGTTCTTGGTCGAGAGCCCGGCGGCAATGCCGTTCACGTAGTGCGCCTGGTCGAGGTAGCAGAAATAGCCCCCCAGGTTCAGCGGGTGCTTGTCGGCGGACCACAGCGAGGTCGGGTGGCGGAACTCGATCTTCGGGTATTTCTTGGCCAGGTCGATCAGGAACGGATCGAAGTAGCCGAACGAGGTGCCGAAGATCAGCGAGGCGCCGTCGGTCTGGATCATCGCCTCGACCGTCTTGCGGAAGACCACGGTCTCGGGCACGTTTTCTTCCTCGACCACCTTCACGTTGGGCACCGAGCGCAGCGCCTTGGCGGCCACGGCATGCGCCTGGTTCCAGCCGAAGTCATCGCGCGGGCCGACATAGACGAGGCCGACCACGGTCGGTGCCTGCGCCTGTGCGCGCAGCGCCAGTGCGCCAACGGACAGGCCGGCGGCGCCGGCAATCGTGGTCTGCATGAACTCTCGGCGGGTGCGCAACAGGTGGGACATGGCGGGCTTTCGGTGTGGGTTCGGACGGGGTTTTTGGAAGGATCGCAACCCCGTTCATGCAATAGGCATGCCCAAAACAAAAGGCCGCCTCAGGCGCGCTTTTGCGAGGTGGATTTCGTCGCGCCCGGTTTGCTCGCGGCGGCCTTCTTCGGCGCCGGCCTGGCGCGCGCCGCACCCAGGGTCACGCCCTGCCTGGCCACACGCTCCAGCTCGGCCGAATACCTGCCGAGAATGCTGCCGAGATCGGCTTCGTCCTTGGCCACGTCATCAATCAGCGCGCGGCTTTCAACGCCTCCGAGGTGGCTCGACATCAGGCGCGTGGCCAGTTTCACATCGCCTTTGCGCAGCGCCTCGATGAGTTGGCGGTGTTCGCTGATGGCGCACTCGGACGAATGCGGCCGGCCGTACACGGCCAGGATCAGCGAGCAGCGCGACGCCACTTCGGACACATAGCGCTCCAGCAACTGGTTGCCGGTCATCTGCGCAAGCTTGATGTGGAACTCGCCGGCCAGCCGGATCGATACCTGCGCCTGCTTGCGCTGCGCGGCCTGCTCTTCCTGGCGCACATGGCCTTCCAGTGCGGCGCCCATCGCCGGCTGCCAGCGCTCGATCACCAGCCGCACCACTTCCTCTTCCAGGCAACGCCGGACTTCGAACACGCTCTTGGCTTCGCGCAGGCTGGGCTGCGCCACGGTGGCGGTTCGCTTCAGGCGTGTTTCGACCAGGCCTTCGGCAGCGAGGCGTGCGAGCGCGGCGCGAATCAGCGTGCGGCTCACGCCGAAGTGCCCGCCCAGCATGTCCTCCGGCAACTTGGTGCCGGGCGTCAACGATTGCTCGATGATCGCCTGCTTGATGGCGAGGTAGGCCAGGTCGGCTTTGCTCAAGGGGGTCATGCGGCTCTTTCGGGTTCGACGTATCGCGTATACGTCTTTGAACTCTTCAAGTATACGAAACTGGTTCTCATTGCACCCGGATGGATGAACCTCGGTGTTGGTGCATTGCACCCGTGTCCGGCGCCAACGCGGTGCATTCACTTGAACTTTGCACCGCCGGCGTGCCCGCTGCTGCTTTGTCTTGTCGCCATGAATCTTCTCATTTATCGTATACAAGATTCGTTGCATGAACGCACGGCAACCAGACACAGGAGCAAAGCGATGTCTCAGAGGCTGATCCGGATGAAGCTGAACCAGCAGCAGCAAGAACTGCTGGAGCGCACCCTGCGCGGCGGCGCGGCACCCGATCTGTCGGCGCTGGCCGGCCTGGCGTTGCGCGAACAAGCGGCCGGAGCGCCGCGACCAGCTGCCGCCAAGGAGACGCCCGATCTCGGCGGCCTGAGTGACCAGCGCGAGTTGCTGCACGAGTACGTGATGGAACCCGGCACCGGCAAGGCGCTGGAGCTGGCGCAGGGCCGCGTGCTGCGCATCGAGCAGATCGAAGGCGGCCAGTGCGTGGACTTCAACTGTTTCAACCTGCACGACTACAAGGAGTTCATGCACACCGGCCGCACGCGCACGCTGCACGGGCTGAACCCGGGGCCGGGCGACTTTCTGTGGTCGGCGCCGCCGCGCGAGCGCGCCATGATGTTCATGCTGGAAGACACGGTGCGCTGCAACGACGTGATGTTTCCGCGCTGCAGCGCCAACCTGTACGAGTCGGTGTATGGGTTTCACGAGCACACCAACTGCCACGACATCCAGGCCGAAGCACAGCGCGAGTTCGGGCTCACGCCGGACGACGTGCACGACTCGTTCAACCTGTTCATGTGCACCGAGGTACACGGCGGCCGCGGCCACATCCACCGGCAAAGCTCCAAGCCCGGCGACCACGTGGACCTGCTCGCGCTGATGGATTTGCTGGCGGTGCCCAATGTGTGCGGCGCCGACATCATGCGCACCAGCAACTTTGCGCTGAAGCCGGTGAAGCTGTCGGTCTACCGCGCCTCGGCCCGCGACCTGGCGCGTGTGCCGACGCTGCGCCACTACGCCACGCAACGCACGCCGGCCGACTTCAAGCTGGCGCAGATCAAGGCCGATCGCGAACTGAAGCGCGACCCGAGCTATCGGCCGCAGTTCACCAATGTGCCGATCTGTCTGAGCGACTGGGACATCAGGCTGGACGACGCGGACTACGCGTTGCTGAAGCAGCAGCGGCAGGGCATCTACGGCGACAGCGACGGCGATGCCTTGCGCGACGTGATCTTCAGCTGGTGGGAGACGCGCTTCATTCCTGCCTGAGCGGCTGTTGTCGTTGCTGCACGGCGAGTTCGTACTCGGGCTCGAAGTCGATGCCGAAATCCACCGTGATCGTGAGCTGCTTGGCGCCGGCATAGAGGTAGGCCAGCAACTGGGTGCGGTCGAAGCTGCGGCCGGGCAGGCTGTCCAGCGTGTAGCGCGCAGCCGCAGCGCTCGCATCGAGTCGGCCACTTTGCAGCAAGGTCACGATCTCCAGGACGATGGGCGCAATGCCGGCGCGACCACCCCATGCGGCATGCAGCGCGTCGAACTCCTGCAAGGCCGTGTGCAGGCCGGCCAGCACGTCGCTGCGCAACGCAGCGTCGGCGCGGCGCCCGCGGCGGTGGGCGATTTGATCGCGCAGGTCCCGCGCCTCCTCCAGCAGCGGTGACGGCGCAAAAGCCACGATGAACGCGCCGAGCGCCGCGTCGACCTCGGCCAAGCTGGCCTGCGGGTCGGCGTTGGCCGGGTCTAGCGAGCAGGCGTTCAGCGCCAGGCACACTGCATAGGCCGCGAGGTCGTTGTCGGGCAGCATGTCGCGCGCCTGGCGCGCCATCGCCATGCCTTCGCGGCAGCGTCCGGCGATGGTCAAGGCCCGGCCGAGGTTGAGCTGCGCCTGCCCGCTGACGTCGCCCAGATCGACAGCCCGTTGCAGCGCTTCGATGGCGAGCCCATGTCGGTTCATGAAACCGTAAGCCACGCCCATGCCGACCCAGGCCAGCGTGGCGTCGGGGCGCAACTGGGTGGCGCATTTGAAGGCCATCACGGCTTCTTGGCGGGCGTCGATGCGGTTGCGCGCCACGCCGAGGTGGAACATCACCTCGAAGCCGGTGTCGCCGGCTTGGTGGATCGCTTCGAGGAGGGACAGCGCTTCGGCGGGGCGATGCGCTTCGAGCAGGTTGATTGCTTGCGCTAGGGTGGGGTGGACGGGGGTCATGGGGACATTTTGGGACACTCCCGTCTTCTTTCCATCTGCGATGCACCGCGTCGGGTCTCGCCCCGACAGGCGAGTAACTTTGGTGTTCGCATAACTTCGCTGCGCGAAGTGAGCGAACCCCCGCTGCGCGACCTTCTGTCTTGCCAGAAGAAAGTCGCCAAAGAAGAGGCGTCTAACACCAGCTGATTTGGCCGGTTGCTTTCGGCTACAGGGTGACATCCACACGGCCCAGCCAATACCCACCGCCTGAAGATCTAGCCTTGGGAAA
>DASQOS010000536.1:0-5689 GCA_035644375.1 Rhizobacter sp. | reverse complement strand
ACACGCCAATGGTCGCCGGGGAGTTCGATGGCTGGCTTGTCCGGTGTCTCACGCACGGGTTCCGGAGCCGGGGTGGTTTGCGAATGAACAAGCGGGGCGAAACAAGCGATGCCGAAGCTGAGTGCGAAGGTCAGAATTTTCATGGGCGCCATTGTCGCCAAGTTCCACCCTCGTCTGCCCCGCTGTCTCCACGTCATGGTGACAGTGTGTGTGACGGGTTGCCTGTTATCGGCTTTGAATGGCTGCGCCTGGTGGGACCAGAAGGAGCGCTCGCTGGTTTACAGGCCCACGCCGGGCCGGCCGGCCGACTTCGCCGGTCTGGCCAAGGGCGACGAGTCTTTCACGGTGGACGTGCCCGGCAACAACGCCGCTGCGCCGGACCATTTGCACATGTGGTGGCTGCCGAATGCCGATCCGCACGCCCCGACGCTGCTGTATCTGCACGGCACCTTTCGCGCCTTGTACCGCAACCTGCCGAAGATCGACGCGCTGCGCGAAGCCGGCTTCTCGGTGCTGGCGGTGGACTACCGCGGCTGGGGCGAAAGCACACCGCTGATTCCTTCTGAACGCAGCATCCTGGCCGATGCCGACCGTGCGTGGCAGGAGCTGGTGCGGCGCCAGCCCGATCCGCACAAGCGCGTGATCTTCGGCCACTCTTTGGGCGGCGGCGTGGCCATCGATCTGGCCAGCCGCAAGCACTACCCGGTCGACTACGGCGCATTGATCGTCGAGTCGACCTTCACCAACCTGCCCGAGGTCGCCTCGGCGGCGGGCGTGCTCGGCACCATCGCGTCGTGGATCACGCGGCAAAAGTTCGACTCGGTCGACAAGATCGGCCAGGTCGATGCGCCCATCTTGATGCTGCACGGCGAGAACGACCGCACCGTTCCGGTGGCGCTGGGCCGCCGCCTGCGCGACGCAGCACGGCCGGGCAGCGTGCATTGGATCGAGGTGCCCGGCGGCAGCCACAGCGACCTGCATGTCGAGGCGCCCGAGTTGTACCGGAACGCGGTCAAGTCGGTGATCGAACAGCTGCCGACGTAGCGCGCAGGCCGTGCATCACCTCCAAGGCAAAGACAGAGCTGTCGACGCGGTCAGGTGCTGCGTCGCCGGGCGCGGGCTGGCAACATCCGCATGCGCCACGATGCGCATCGAGCCAAGGAGCGCCCATGCAAAACGATGAGCAGGAAATTCGTCAACTGGTGGCCACGTGGATGAGCGCCACCCAGGCGGGCGACCTCGACACGGTGTTGAGCTTGATGTCGGACGACGTGGTCTTTCTGGTGCCCGGCCAGCCGGTCATGCGCAAGGCGGACTTTGCGGCAGCCGCCGCAACGCAGTCCGGTGCGGGCGCGCCCGCGATCAACGGCCACAGCGAGATCCAGGAGCTCAAGCTGCTGGGCGACTGGGCCTTCATGTGGACCCAGTTGAGCATCGTCGTCAGCCCGTCCGATGGCTCGCACGCCATGACCCGCGCCGGCCACACGCTGTCCATCCTCAAGAAAGAGAACGGCAAGTGGGTCATGGCGCGCGATGCGAACCTGCTGTCACCGGTGCCTTCGCCGACGGCCTAAGGAAAAAGACCTGGCCGCACTGTCTTGCGCACAGCTCTTGTCTGACGTGTCGTTGCGCCGGGCCTGAACCTTCAGGTTCGCCACACGCGCGGCGGCGTGGCGGGCAGACCCCAGCCCAGCGCGCGCCAGCGCGCCCACACCGTGCCCAGCAGTTCCATCGCGGGCTCGACGCGATGCGCCAGCAGGCGCAGCACCACCGCTTCGGCATGCGGCGAGGTACAGCCTGCGGTGGGTGCCAGCGGATGTGCAGCGATGAGCTCGCGCGCAGCATCCAACAGCGCTTCGCGGCGTGGGTTGGCGAGCGCCGTGCCGCCGGCAAACCACATCGTGCCCAGCACGGTGTGGCCACCCAGGCCGATGGGTGACTGCCGCAGCCGCAGGTCGTTCCCATCCACCGTGCCACGCTCCAGCCACACGCCGGGCAGCTCGATCTGCTGCGTGTAGCGCCCTTCGTCGAAGGCCTCGCCGCTGGCCGGCAGGCCGAGCGCGAGCACGTCCCAGCCGATCATCTCGGCAGCGGGCGCCAGCTCGAAACGCATGCGGTTTTCGGCCAGCGTGCGGCGGTGGCAAATGGTCTCCAGCGGCAGCCATTCCAGGCGTGCGCCATCGGCCACGCGCGCCGTCAGGCTTTGCAGCGCCGGCTCGCCGCTGCTGCGATAGAAGCGCGTTGCGCCCGGTGTGGTGATCAGCGCATGGCTGCCTTCGGCGAGTTGCGCTTCGATCTGCAAGACATCGCCGCCGACGATGCCGCCCGGCGGATGCACCAGCACGCTGTGGCAGATGCCGGCCGACTCGGGGTACAGGCTTTGCAGGATGCGCAACGGCCCGCTGTGCAAATCGTGAACGATGGTGCGTTCACCATCGCGGCGGTAGTTCAGGGTCAGGTGGCCTTGCCAGCCCATGGGAGGTTGTGGCGCGGTGGCCGAGGCGCGAAGCGGTGGCGAGAGTTTAGAGGTGTTGGCCGTGGCCGCTGCAGTCAGCTCACTGACTCGCTTACTCGGAGTTCGGAAGGACCATCTTTTTTGCTGTGGCTTTTCTTCTCACTGCGTGAGGCTGCGTCGGGGCGAGACCCGACGCAGCCTCACGCAGTGAGAAGAAAACAAAAAGGGGAAAGAAAGCGCAAGAAAATCAAATCGACACCCGCGCCCGCACCCCTTCAGTCTCCATGTCCTTGCCACGGCCACGCTGGATGATCTCGCCTCGCTCCATCACCAAATACTGATCCGCCAACTCAGCAGCAAAGTCATAAAACTGCTCCACCAGCACGATCGCCATCGTGCCGCGGTCCGCGAGCATGCGGATCACCCGCCCGATGTCCTTGATGATGCTGGGCTGGATGCCCTCGGTCGGCTCATCCAAGATCAGCAGCTTCGGCCCCGCGGCCAGCGCCCGCGCAATGGCAAGCTGCTGCTGCTGCCCGCCCGACAGGTCACCGCCGCGGCGGTTGATCATTTGCTTCAACACCGGGAACAAATCGAACAGCTCGGCCGGAATCGGCGTGCGCCCACTTTTGTACGCCAGCCCCATGCGCAGGTTTTCTTCCACCGTCAGGCGGCCGAAGATTTCGCGCCCCTGCGGCACATAACCGACGCCTTTGCGCACCCGCTCGTACGGCGTGTCGTGGGTGATGTTCTGGCCGTCGAGGTGGATGCTGCCGGTCTTGACCGGCACCACGCCCATCAGGCTCTTGAGCAGCGTGGTCTTGCCCACGCCGTTGCGCCCCAGCACCACCGTCACCTCGCCCAGCTTGGCCTCGAAGCCGAGGTTGCGCAGGATGTGCGAGCCGCCGTAGTACTGGTTGATGCCTTCGGCTTTCAGCATGATGGCTCCCCCTTCGGTGGCGGTGCTGCAAGCGGGAGGGCGGGCGCCGCGGCACCCTTCGGCGCGCTCGACACCGGCAGCGTGAACGGACCGAGCGGCCCGAGAAACGAGCGGATCGGGGCCCGCGGGTGGTGCAGCGGCAGCGATGCCTGCCACGGCGTCGATCTGGATTTATCGGCCAAGGTACACCTCGACGACTTTCTCATTCGCCTGCACATCCGACAACAGCCCCTCGGCCAGCACACTGCCTTCGTGCAGCACGGTGACCTTCTTGCCGTTCTTGCCGTTCTGCGTCAGCTCGCCGACGAATTTCATGTCGTGCTCGACCACCACCAGCGAGTGATTGCCTTCGAGCGACAAGAACAATTCGGCGGTGCGTTCGGTCTCCTCGTCGGTCATGCCGGCCACCGGTTCGTCGAGCAGCAGCAGCTTGGGGTCTTGCATCAGCAGCATGCCGATCTCCAGCCACTGCTTCTGGCCGTGCGACAGCATGCCGGCCACACGTTGCGCGCTGGACTGAAGGTGGATCAGCGTCAGCATCGAACCGACGCGGTCGAGTTGTTCGCCACTCAGACGAAAGAACATCGACGAACGCACGCCACGGTCGGCCTTGAGCGCGAGTTCGAGGTTCTCGAAGACGGTGAGGTGCTCGAACACGGTCGGCTTCTGGAACTTGCGGCCGATGCCGATGGAGGCGATTTCGTTCTCGCGCAAGCGCAGCAAATCGATGGTCGAGCCGAAGAACGCCTTGCCGAGGTCAGGACGTGTCTTGCCGGTGATCACGTCCATCATCGTGGTCTTGCCTGCGCCGTTCGGGCCGATGATGCAGCGCAACTCGCCGGCGCTGATGCTCAGGCTCAACGCGTTGAGCGCCTTGAAGCCGTCGAAACTGACGGTAATGTCGTCCAGGTACAGGATGGCGCCATGTGTCAGGTCGAGCTGGCCCGGCTCGTGCACGCGGCCGTAGCTGACCTCGCGACCGCCCGATTTACCGGCGCCGGACCTCCCTTCCATCGCCTTGTGCGCCAGCAGGCCGGCTTCCATCAGTTCGGGGGTCATGCTTCGGTTTCCTCGGTCTTGGCCTTGCCGCTGAGCTTGCGCACCAGGCCGACGATGCCCTGCGGCAGGAACAAGGTCACGGCGATGAACAGTGCGCCCAGAAAGTACAACCAGAACTCCGGAAACGCCTGGGTGAACCAGCTCTTGGCGCCGTTGACGAAGAACGCGCCGACGATCGGACCGATCAAGCTGCCGCGGCCGCCGACGGCCGCCCAGATCGCGATCTCGATGCTCGCCGCCGGTGACATCTCGCCCGGGTTGATGATGCCGACCTGGGGAACATACAGCGCACCGGCAATGCCGCACATCACGGCCGAGATGACCCAGATCGAGAGCTTGTAGCGCAGCGGGTCGTAGCCGGTGAACATGACCCGGGTCTCGGCATCGCGAATCGCCTGCAGCACCCGGCCGTATTTGCTGCGCACCAGCCAGCGCGCCAACAGAAAGAAGCCGATCAGCGTCAAGCCGGTCAGCACGAACAGCAGCATGCGCATCGACGGCGTGGCGATGGGTGTGCCGAGGATGCGCTTGAAGTCGGTAAAGCCGTTGTTGCCGCCGAAGCCGGTTTCATTGCGGAAGAACAGCAGCATCGCGGCGTAGGTCAGCGCCTGCGTGATGATCGAGAAGTACACGCCCTTGATGCGTGAGCGGAACGCGAAGAAGCCGAACACGAAGGCCAGCAGGCCGGGCACCAGGACCACCAGCGCCAGCGTCGCGATGAAGCTGTTGCTCAAGGACCAATGCCAAGGCAGCGTCTTCCAGTCGAGGAAGACCATGAAGTCCGGCAGGTCCGACTGGTAGTTGCCGTCGCGCCCGATCTGGCGCATCAGGTACATGCCCATGGCATAGCCGCCGAGGGCGAAGAACACGCCGTGGCCCAGGCTGAGGATGCCGGTGTAGCCCCAGATCAGGTCCATCGCCAAGGCGCAGATGGCATAGCACATGATCTTGCCGGCGAGGCCGATCGCGTAGTCGCTGAGGTGGAAGGCGCTGTCGGCGGGCACCATCAGGTTGAGGATGGGGGCCAGCACGATGACGACGATCAGGGCGGCGAAGACGCCGGTCCAGGCCTTGGGGGTCAGCAGGCTGGTTTTGGGGCCGCAGGACGGGAGGGGCAGGACGGCACTCATTGGGTTTTGTCCTTGCTTTTGTTGTTCGTTCTTCTCACTGCGTGAGGCTGCGCCGGGGCGAAACCCGGCGCGGTCTCACGCAGTGAGAAGAAGAAAAGCCAAAGC
>DASQOS010000535.1:0-9580 GCA_035644375.1 Rhizobacter sp. | reverse complement strand
GCGGCAGCGCGGCGCCGCTGCCCCAGCCATTGGCCGGCAGCTGCCCGCTCGGCTCGTTGCCCAGGCCGGCAGCCGCGCCGGCGTACTGCATGCCTTGCGTTTCGGGCCGGGATCCGAAGCGGCTCATCACGAAACGAATGGCGATGAACGCGACCATCGCCAGCAACGCCAGCATCACGATGTTGCCGAACTCGGCCCCCATGCCCAGGTGGCTCATCAACGCCGCGATGCCCAGGCCCGCGGCCAAGCCGGCCAGCGGCCCGAGCCAGGAGCGCTTGGGTGCGGCAGCGGGTGATGCCATGCCCGGCGTGGTGGGAGCTGCGGTGGGTGCCGCGTTTTGGCTGGGAGGCGGCGTGGTGGAAGCACTGCGGGGTGGCACGCTGCGCTGCATGCCCGAAGTGCCGCCACCGCCAAGGCGCCTCGCGTCGGCCTGGGGCGCCAGCACCGACAGGCTCAACAAGGCGATCGACAGGCTGATGAGAAAACGCTTCATGGGGGTCTTTCAAAAAGGGACATCGCAAACCCGACGGTAGATGGATACACAGGCGGCCATTTCAAGTGGAGGAGCTCAGATCGAAGCGGGCTGGCGGGCCGAGAAGGCGCCGTGCCGCCAGCGTGCGCTACCGCAACGTTGGAATGTTAGGACGCGAACGGCGGATCTTGGCTGATGCGCAGCTCATGCCCTGTTCGCGGATGGGTCAAAGCCAGCGATTGCGCATGCAGCATCAAGCGCGGCGATTTGGCCTGCACGTCGCCAGGGGCATACAAGGCATCGCCGAGGATCGGGTGGCCCAGCGCCAGCATGTGCACGCGCAGCTGGTGCGAGCGGCCGGTCACCGGCTCGAGCGCCACGCGTGTCGTGCCGTGTGTGCTGTCGCGCGCCAGCACCTGGTAGCGGGTCAGCGCCGGTTTGCCGAGCTCGTGGTCGACTTTCTGCCGCGGCCGCTGCGGCCAGTCCGCCGCCAGCGGCAGATTGATCTCGCCGGCGCTGTGTTGCATCAGGCCGTGGACCACCGCGACATAGCGTTTGTGAACCTCGCGACGCGCGAAGGCCCGGCTCAGGTGCTGCTGCATGGTCTTGCCGCGCGCAAACAGCATCAGGCCCGAGGTGGCCATGTCAAGGCGGTGAACCACCAGCGCGTCGGCCACATGGGCCTGCACGCGCGCGGCCATGCAATCGGGTTCGCTGCGCCCCGGCACCGAGAGCATGCCGCTGGGTTTGTCCACCACCAGCAGATCCGCGTCGATGAACAGCCACTGCGGCGCCGTGTCAGGCAGAGCCGGCATGCGCGCTCATTTCAGAGCCGCCCCTTTGGGCGTCTGCGGTTTTTTGACGGACGGCGCCTTGGGCGGTGCCAGCCGCTGCGGCGTGCCGGTGTCGGGCGGCCGCGAGCCGGGCGCCAGCAGGCCCGGCGTCGGAATGCATTTCATGCTGCGCGGTGTCATCGCATAGGTGCTGGTGCTGTTCGCCGTCTGCTCCAGCGCGGCCGACAAGATGGCGGCCCTGGCGTTCTCGCACGCAAAGCCCGAACTGAACGACGCGACGACATACGGATTCATGCCGTAGGCGGTGATGAGAAAAGCGACGAGGGATACCACGGCACTGCTCCTTCGGAGAGGGGTTCGCGCACCCGCGGTGCTGCGCTGAACCGCACCTTAGCTGAAGCGCATTTTGTTACGGCGGCGTGGGCTTGCCGCCGGGCCAGGCAGATGGCGTTTCCACGCCTTAATTCACTTCACGCCGGCGTGTGGGCCGTGTTCAGGTGATCGGCCAACACCCGGGCCACATGCAGTGCTTGGCGCCCGCTGCCGTCGGCGATCTGTTGCCGACAACTCGTGCCGTCGGCGACGATGATCGCTGCCGGCGCCGCGCGCACCGCGGGCAGCAGGTTCAGCTCGGCCATCTGCATCGACACCGCGTGGTGGTTCGCGTCGTAGCCGAAGCTGCCGGCCATGCCGCAGCACGCGCTTTCGATCAACTCGGGCTCGGCACCGGGAATCAGCTTCAGCACGTCGAGTACCGGCTGGATCGCCCCAAAGGCTTTTTGATGGCAGTGACCGTGGACGCGCATCGCTTGCGTGGCGGCCTTGAACGATGGCGCAAAACGGCCGGCTTGCGCTTCGCGCGCCAGGAATTCTTCCAGCAGCCAGGCGTTGTCGGAAAGCGTCTGCGCGTCTGGGCCGAAGCCGCTGACCAGCATCTCGTCGCGCATCGTCAGCAAGCACGAAGGTTCGAGTCCGACGATGGCGATACCGCGTTGCGCAAACGGCAGCAGCGCCTGCAGCAGTTCGCGTGCTTTGGCCCGGGCCTTGTCGGTCATGCCGGCCGCCAGGTAGGTGCGGCCGCAACACACATGCCCGCCACCGGGTGTGACGGCGGCGTGCACGGTGTAGCCAGCGGCCTGGAGCACCTGCACCGCGGCGACCGCGTTCTCGCTGTCGAAGTGGCCGTTGAAGGTGTCGACGAACAACACCACCGGTTTTGCGGCGGCCAGGGCCTGCTCGCGCGTGGCGAGCATCAGCCGCGCTGCGCTGCGCCAGAAGCTGTCGCGGCGAAAACTCGGCAGGCTGCGCTGCGCCGACCAGCCCAGCCACTTCTCGCGCCAGGGTTTGGCCCAGGGCCGGTTGGCCAGATTGAACAACCACGGCACGGCGCTCGCCCAAGCCGCGTAGTCGGGCAGGTGGGCGATCAGGCGATCCTTCAGGGTGAAGCCATGGCGCGCCTTGTCGTGCGCGGTGAACTCGAGCTTCATCTTGGCCATGTCGACGCCGGTCGGGCACTCGCGCCTGCAGCCCTTGCAGCCCACGCACAAGTCCAAGGCCTCGCGCACGGCATCGCCGGTGAAGCTCTCGTCGCCGAGCTGGTTCGACAGCGCCAGGCGCAGCGTGTTGGCACGGCCGCGTGTCAGGTGTTTTTCATCGCGTGTCACGCGGTAGCTCGGGCACATGGTGCCGGCGTCGAACTTGCGGCAGTGGCCGTTGTTGTTGCACATCTCCACCGCCTTGGCCAAGCCGCCGGTGGTGTCGCCGCCGCTGCCCGGCGCGGTGATGGATTCGCTGGCGGGGTCGTTCTGCACGTTCCACGCCGACCAATCGAACACCGGCTTCAGCACGATGGTCTTGTAGCCGGGCGCATAACGGAACAGGCTGGCATCGTCCATCTTCGGCGGGTCGATGATCTTGCCGGGGTTCATCAGGTTCAGCGGGTCGAGGTGCTGTTTGATCGCACGCAGCGCATCGTTCAACCGGGGGCCGAACTGCCATTCGATCCACTCGCCGCGGCACAGGCCGTCGCCGTGTTCGCCGCTGTAGGCGCCCTTGTATTTGCGCACCAGTTCGCTGGCCTGCTCGGCGATGGCGCGCATCTTGTGTGCGCCGCCGTCGGGGCCGCTCTTGCGCATGTCAAGAATCGGCCGCACGTGCAAGGTGCCGACCGATGCGTGCGCGTACCAGGTGCCGCGCGTGCCGTGCTGGGCAAAAACCTGGGTCAATGCCTCGGTGTATTCGGCCAGGTGCGCCAGCGGCACCGCACAGTCTTCGATGAAGCTCACCGGCTTGCCGTCGCCTTTCAGGCTCATCATGATGTTGAGGCCGGCCTTGCGCACGTCCCACAGCGCCTGCTGCGCGCTGTCGTCGGTCAGCTCGATCACGCTGCCGGGCAGACCCAGTTCGGCCATCAGATCGACCAGCTGTTTCAGCTGGCGCAGCAGGGCGGTTTTGTCGTCGCCGCTGAACTCGACCAGCAGGATCGCATCGGGCTGCCCGGTCAGCGCGGTCTCGATGGTCGGGCGAAACGCCGGGTTGGCACGCGACAACTCGATCATCGTGCGGTCGACCAGCTCAACGGCTGTGGGACCGAGCTTGACGATGTGCTGCGCCGAGTCCATCGCGCGGTAGAAGCTCGTGAAGTTGACGACGCCCAGCACCTTGCTGCGCGGCAAGGGCGCCAGCTTCAATCTCAGGCTGCGGGTGAAGGCCAGCGTGCCCTCGGCACCGACCAGCAGATGCGCCAGGTTGACACTGCCATCGGGCGTGTACGGCAGTTCGCTTTGCGGATGAAAGATGTCGAGGTTGTAGCCGGCCACGCGGCGCAGCAGCTTGGGCCAGCGGGCTTCGATGTCGGCCTGGTGCCGATCCGCCAAGCGCTTGACGAAGTCGGCGATGGCGCGCTCCTTGGCGCCCAGCGTCGCCACGGGGCCGAACGAAATCCGGCTGCCATCGCTGAGCCAGCCATCGACGCCCAGCACGTTGTGCACCATGTTGCCGTAGGCGATGCTGCGCGAGCCGCAGGCGTTGTTGCCCGCCATGCCGCCGAGCGTGGCCTGCGCCGAGGTGGACACGTCGACCGGGTAGCACAGGCCGTGCGGCTTCAGGTAGGCGTTCAGGTGGTCGAGCACGATGCCGGGCTCGACCTCCACAGTGCGCGCCGCCTTGTCGAAAGCCAGCACCGTGCGCAGGTGCTTGGTGGTGTCGATGACGAGCGCCGCGCCGGTGGTCTGGCCGCATTGCGAGCTGCCGCCGCCACGCGGCAGCAAAGGCGTTTTCAGGTCGCGCGCAATGTCGATCGCGATCGCGACGTCCTGCGGCGAGCTAGGCACGAACACACCCAGAGGCAGTGTCTGGTAGATCGATGCGTCGGTGGCGTAGCGTCCGCGCGAGCCGATGTCGAACAGCACCTCGCCCTGGGTCTCGACGGCCAGGCGCTGAGCCAGCAGGGCCGCCTCGGGGCCGCCGAGCCGCCGCAGCGTTTCGCCCGCATGCGCTGCGGTCGCGCGCGTGACCGTCAAGACACGGTTCATGAGGCCGGCTTGGGAGCGGCCCGGCGCTCGGCCCGCGGCAGGCAGGTTGACACAGGGTGTTTCACGCGTTGGCTTCAATCGGCGTGTCGGTTTTGCCGTCGCGCATCAGCGCCAGGACGGTGTCGCGCTTGGACTCGATGTGCGCGATCAGCAGCGCGCGCATCCCGGCAGCGTCGCGTGCCGCCAGCAGTTCGATCATCTGCTCATGCTCTTTGACGGCACGCTTCCATTTGTTGTCGTCGACGTTGGAGCGCAGGCGCAGTGCCTGCAGGCGCGCATTCACCGTGCGGTAGGTTTGCGTCAGCACCGGGTTGCGTGCCGCGGCATTGATGCCGGTGTGGATCAGCGCGTTGAGCCGGTAGTAGGTCGGCAGGTCGCGCCGTGTGTAGGCCGCCAGCATCTCGTAGTGCAGGGCGCGCAGTTCGTCCAGTTCGGCGTCGGTGATGCGTTGCGCTGCGAGTTCGCCCGATTGACCTTCCAGCGAGGCAATGACCTCGAAGGTATCGACGATGTCTTGCGCGGACAAGCGGGTCACGGCGGCGCCCCGGTTCGGCAGCAGATCGACCAAGCCCTCGGCCGCAAGCGTCTTGAGGGCCTCGCGCAGCGGTGTGCGCGACACCTGAAGCTGTTCGCACAAGGCGCGCTCGTTGAGTTTGCTGCCGGGCACGAGCCGGCCTTCGACGATCAACTGCCGCAAGCGTGTCACCACCTGCTGGTGCAGCACCTGGCGCGGAATGGAAATGACGTCAGCCATGGGCAAATTCAATTTGTATTCAAAATAAGAGCTACTTTTTTGGATGATACGAGTAAAGCTTCTTGACGAAATAATTCTGTATGCAAAACTGCTGGCCGGCAAGGAGACCCCATGATCGCGCTCGACCAACACCCCAGCGGCCGCCACTTCCTGCAGATTCCTGGGCCCAGCCCGGTGCCCGACCGGATTTTGCGGGCGCTGAGCCTGCCCACCATCGACCACCGCGGACCTGAATTCGCCAGCCTGGGCCTCAAGGTCCTGAGCGGCATGCAGAAGATATTCCAGACCCGTCATCCGGTGATCATCTACCCAGCGTCGGGCACCGGTGCCTGGGAAGCCGCGCTGGTCAACCTGTTGAGCCCGGGCGATGAAGTGCTGATGTTCGAGACCGGCCACTTTGCCTCGCTGTGGAAAAAAATGGCGTTGCGGCTCGGCCTCAGGCCCGACTTCCTCAGCATGCCCGGCGTTGATGCCGCCACCGGCCTGCCCAACAGCTGGCGCCACGGCGTGCGCGCCGACATGATCGAAAAACGCTTGCGTGCCGACACGGCGCACCGCATTCGCGCGGTGTGCGTGGTACACAACGAAACCTCCACCGGCGTGACATCCGACATTGCCGCCGTGCGCCGCGCGATCGACGCCGCCAAGCACCCCGCGCTGCTGGTGGTCGACACCATTTCGGGCCTGGCCAGCGCCGACTACCGGCATGACGAATGGGGTGTCGACGTGACCGTGAGCGGCTCACAAAAGGGGTTGATGCTGCCGCCGGGCATCAGCTTCAACGCGTTGTCGCCCAAGGCCCTCCAAGCCAACAAGTCCGCGAAATTGCCCAGGGCCTTCTGGGCCTGGGACGAGATCATCGGCCCGAACCAGACCGGCCACTGGCCCTACACGCCCAACACCAACCTGCTGTACGGCCTGAGCGAGGCGCTGGACATGCTGCTGGAGCAGGGCCTGGACTCGGTGTTCGCGCGCCACAAGCGCTGGGGCGAGGGCGTGCGCACGGCCGTCGATGCATGGGGCCTGCCGGTGCAATGCGCGGACCCCCAGGGTTTTTCGCCGGTGCTGACGGGGGTGGTCACGCCCGTGGGCGTCGACGCCGATGCGATCCGCAGCTTGATCCATACGCGTTTCGACCTGTCGCTGGGCACCGGCCTGGGCCGGGTCCAGGGCCGCATGTTCCGCATCGGGCACCTCGGCGACTGCAACGACTTGACGCTGTTGGCCGCGCTGTCCGGAATCGAAATGGGCTTGCGGCTGTCCAAGCTCGCGCTCAAGGACAGCGGGGTCGTGGCCGCCATGGACTACTTTGCAAACCACCCCGGCGGCGATGCGTCACCGGCGCCGAGCTGAGCTCACCGTTCTCTCCCGTTCGGCAGCACCCCCGAGGAGTCAGCATGCAACGACGTTCTGTCCTCCAGGCCGGCGCGGCGGCCATTGCCGTACTCGGCGCGCCGCGCGTCTTCGCGCAGCTGTGGCCGGTCGGTCCGATCCGCATCATCGTCGGCTTCCCGCCCGGCGGCGGCACCGATGCCCTGGCGCGTGTCGTCGGCCAGAAACTCAGCGTGATGTGGGGCCAGCAGGTGCTGGTGGAAAACAAGGCCGGCGTGGCGGGCGTGCTCGCCGCCGACTATGTGGCGCACCAGCCCAGCGACGGCAGCACGCTGCTGATGGCGCACATCAACAGCCATGCGCTCGCGCCCAGCCTGCAACCCAGGCTCAACTACAACGTCGAACGCGACTTCGTGCCCATCACGCTGGTGGGCGTCACGCCCAACCTGTTGATCTGCAACACCGCGCAGCCTGCCAAGACGGTGCAGGACATCGTGGCGCTGTGCAAGGCCAGGCCGGGCGAGATCAGCTTCGGTTCGGCCGGGTCCGGCTCGGCCCAGCATCTGGCGCTGGAGATGTTCAAGCAGCGCGCCAAGATCGACGTGCTGCACATCCCGTACAAGGGCAGTGCGCCGGCCATCACCGACCTGCTCGGCGGACAAATCAACTATGTGTTCGAGACCATGACCGCCGCCACGCCGCACGTGAAGGGCGGCAAGGCCGTGGCCATCGCGCAGACCCGTGCATCGCGTGCCAAGGCCTATCCCAACGTGCCGACCATGGCCGAGTCGGGATTCCCCGGTTTCGATGCCGCCACCTGGTACGGGCTGGTCGGGCCGGGCAAGCTGCCGGCGACCATGGCCAAGAAAATGAACGAGGACGTCAACAAGGTGCTGGCGCTGCCCGACGTGCAGGAGCGGCTCGACAGTTATGGCGCCGAAGGCGGAGGCGGCACGCAGGAAAAATTCGCGTCGTTCATTCGCAGCGAAACCCTCAAGTGGGCCCAGGTGGTCAAAGACGGCAATCTGAAAATCGACTCCTGACCGTCAGGGCGGCCCGGGCGGCTGGGGCTCGGTGGCCTGCGCCGCGCTGCGCGCTTCGACGAAGAGGTCCCACACCGCCATGAACATGGCGGCGATCATCGGGCCGATCACGAAACCGTCGAGGCCGAAGATCGCCATGCCGCCCAGCGTGGACATCAGCACCACGTAGTCGGGCATCTTGGTGTCCTTGCCCACCAGCACCGGCCGCAGCACGTTGTCGACCAGGCCGATCACCAGCACCCCGTAGGCGATCAGCGCCACGCCCTGCCAGGTGCCGCCCGCCAACAGGAAGTACAGCGCCACCGGCAACCAGATCAGGGCCGCACCCACGGCCGGCAGCAGCGACAAAAACGCCATGATCACCGCCCACAGCACCGGCGCGTGGATGTCGAGAAACCAGAACGCCAGGCCGCCGAGCGCGCCCTGCGCAACCGCCACCAGGATGTTGCCCTTGACCGTGGCGCGAATGACGGTGGCGAACTTGGTGAACAGCAGGCGCTTGTGCTGCGGATTGAGCGGAATGGCGTCCCGGATGCGCTTGGACAGCCCCGGCCCGTCGCGCAAAAAGAAGAAGGCCAGGTACAGCACGAGGAAGAAGTTGACGATGAAATCGAAGGTGTTCTGGCCGATGCTGAAGGCCTGCGTGGCGATGAAGCGGCTGCCCTGGGTGACGCTCGCGCTCAGCTTGTCTTGCAGCGCCTTGAGGTTGCCGAGCCCGAAGCGGTCCAGCACGTCGGTCAGCCACGACGGAAGCACGCCGACGAACTGCTCGAAATAGTGGCCGAAGTCGATTTCGCCGGACTGGATCTTCTGGTACATGGCGGCGCCCTCTTGCAGCAGCAAGCCCATGATCAGCGCCAGCGGCAGCATCACGATGACCACGATGACGGCCAGGGTGGCCAGCGAGGCCAGGGTTCTTTTTTCAGGCAGCTTGAGCAGCAGCCGCCGGTACAGCGGCGCAAAAAGAATCGCCAGCACCAGGCCCCAGAAGATGGCGCCGTAGAAGGGCCAAAGAATCCACCCGAAGCACAAGGTCACGGCAACGACCAAGACCAGAAAAGTCTTGTTCTCCAGGTCGGATCGAATGGGCTCTGCTGGTTTCATGGGCGTGCCGAGGTGGGCCTGTGGGTGGTGCCGGGCCCTGGGCCCTCTGGCGGGCTTCGGGGAAGCACATGGTATCGGCAGTCACGCCCATGCGGCCGCTTCGGTGGCTGCACGGTCGCAACAACGCCGAATTGTGTTGCGAGGTAAGACCGCACCTACGAGTGAATCAGCCGACGTGACATGTCGGTGCGGTGCATGTCAGCCCATGATCGTCGCCTGAGTCCAACGAAGGAGAACTCGACATGAAGAACACACTGCACACCGCGCTGATGGGCACGGCCCTGGTCATCGGCGCCTTGGGGTCGACGGCGACATGGGCCCAGCAAGCCGGCACGACGACCGTTGCAGCCGAGTACAAAGAGCTGCTGGAAGGCTGGAGTGTCAACAAGCAGTTCATCGGTGCCACCGTCTACAACGAAGACAACGCCAAGGTCGGCAAGATCAGCGACGTGATCATCGCCCCCGACGGCATGTTGTCGTATGCCATCGTCGGCGCCGGCGGGTTCGTCGGGCTGGGTGCGCACAACGTCGCGATCCCCATCGGCAAG
>DASQOS010000534.1:0-8214 GCA_035644375.1 Rhizobacter sp. | reverse complement strand
AGCGACACGTGCGGCAGGTTTTGCGGGCGCTCTTGCGGTTTGTCCTGCCTGGCAAAGTAGGCGATGACGCGGCGTGCAATCGACGGCGACAGCGGCGGTTCGCCCAGGCTGATGCGCTGCAGCTGCTCGACGAAGTGTTCGCGCGGTTGTTCTTTCAGCAGGTAACCGAAGGCGCCGGCCTGCAGCGCAGGAAACAGGTGGTCGTCGTCGTCGTGAATCGTCACGACCACCGACTGGGCTTCAGGCTGGGCTTCGCGCAACGCGGCCACCACGTCGACACCGGAACCGTCGGGCAGGCCCAGATCGACCAGGGCGACGTCGAAGCGTTCGGCGCTGATGAGCGCCAGCGCATCGTGAACGCGCGCCGCCTCTGAGATGTGGGCATGCGGAAAAACCTGCAGCGCCAGTGCCTTCAGCCAGGCACGGATCTCGGGCAAATCTTCAAGCAGCAAAATTCTGTTCATGGTGGCATGCCCCAAGGAACGGCCGAACAAGGTGAAGCGAAAAGCATCCTAACAGCCGGCGTTCCGTTGAGGACGTTTGGAAGCGTGCCTTCACAGCGGAAGTGTGAGGCGTATCACCGTTCCGTAGCCTGGACCCGACTCCACCAGGCACTGACCTTGCATTTGCTTGGCGCGGTGCTTCATGCTGGCCATGCCATGGCCGCGGTCGAGCTTGCCGTCCAGCTCCATCGGAATGCCTTGCCCGTTGTCCTGCACGACCAATGCAAAGTCCTGTTCGCCGATCGTGCAGCGCACCTTGCAGTGCGAAGCGCCGCTGTGCTTGATGACGTTGCTCACGGCTTCTCGCAAGATGCGTGTGGTCTGCACGAAAGCCCGTGCCGACAGCTGCTGGGTCACGTCCTCATGCGGGCTGCGCCAATCGGCTTCGATGCCGGCCTGGCCGAGGCGCAGCACGGTTTCGGCGCGCCAGTCGGCCAAGGCATCGGCCACCGGCAAGGGCTTGCCGGTGAGACCGCGCACCGACAAACGCATTTCCTCCAGCGCTTCACGCGCCAAGGTGGAAATGCGCTCCGATTCGCTGGTGTGAACGATGGTCAGCAGTTTGGCGCCCAGGTCATCGTGCAGGTCGCCGGCGATGCGTTTGCGTTCTTTTTCGGTGACCTGCTCGACGCGCAGCTCGGCCATCTGGGCGTAGTTGCGTTCCACCTCGGCCGTCGCCGCGGCGACCCGGCTTTCCAGTGTGCTGAGGCTGGCTTCGGCGGCGCGCATGGCGCGGGCAAAGGTGCGCAGCTGGCGTGCAGCGATCACGAAAAAGGTCATCGGCATGGCGAGGTGCAGCACATGCACCCGCATCGGCGCCAGCAGGTTGTACTGAACGGCGATCTCGATCAGCACCAGCATGCCCGTGATGCTGAGGACCAAAGCCATGAGCCACAGTTCTTCCCGTTGCACTCTCCGAATGGTGTAGAGATACAAGGCGATCATCGCCACGCTTTCGACAGCCATCAGCAGGTACCAGACGCTGGACACATCGAACATCCGGTTGGCGCCCGCCAGCGCCAGGGTCATGGGCACCAGCAGGCATTGCATCAGCAGGCAGATTTCGATCACGCGCGAGCGCAGGCCGCCGTAGGCAAGCAAGAACTGCACGACCAGCGCGGTGAACGCGGCAAAGCCCAGGCACGCGAAAAATTCGACGGTGCTGTTGTCGAACGGCATCTCCCGGACCCAGACCCGTGTCGTCAGGAGGACCCAGGTCATGGTGGCCAGGCCGAAGTACATCAGGCTCGCTTCGCGGCGGCTCATCCAGCCGAGGCAAAGCATGAACAGGGCGCCTACCGCAACCGCAAACGTGGAAATTTGCACCACGGAGATGTTCCAGAACAGGCGCGAGTCGTACTCCCCGGCCAGCAAGTCGTAGGGCCCGATTCTGATTTCAGACAGCCCCCCCGCGCGTTGCCGCGACACGACCTGCTGCAAGACATAGCCTTGCAGCTTGATGTCCAGCGTATTGCCATGGGCCAGCAGCAGGCCCGCCGGAAGCGTGATCAGCTGGGGGTAGTAGCAGTTGCGCGTCACGGGCTCGCTCATGCTGCCGCCGCTGTAGACGATCGAGCCATTCAGGTACACCTGGGCGTTGCTGCAAACGCGCTCGAGGTACGCGGCCGTCAAGACCTTCGGGTTCGACGGCGCGTCGAAGGCCACGCGGTACCAGACCGGCCCGCCCTGGCGCGGACGGCTGAGCCACCAGGCATCGGGCAGGCTGACGGTTCGCACGGCGTTCTTCGTCGTCTGTTCCAGCGGAAAATGGTCGCCCTGGCCCGGCACCGACAGTGCTGAACGCAGCACCTGGACCGTGCTGGGATCGACGGGCGCCGGGTCGGCGGCGCGGGCACCGCTCCACATCAGCAGCAGGCCCGACAGCAGGACCCAGATCGCAGTGGAGATAAAACAGCGGAAGCGTTGCATGGACATCGATTGTGCAGGATGCCTACCGGCTCGCCGGCCGGCACGGCACCGGCAGACTGCTTGCGGCGACAATCCACTTTTGAAAGTTTTGCCTTGATCCTGCGTCACGCCTTCATCCCGTTGGACAACCTGCGTCTGTCGCATCTGTGCGGCAGCCTGGACGACCACCTGCATGCCATCGAACAGGCTTTCGATGTCCGGATTTCGCGGCGCAACGAGTCGTTTCGCATCGAAGGCGCCAAGGCCTCTGCCGAGCGTGCGGTGCTGTTGCTTCAACACCTGTACGACCGTGCCAAGAAGCCGATTTCTGCCGAGGCTTTCCGGCTCACCTTGGTCGAGGCCTTGGCCGACACACCGCAGCGCAAGGGCCAGCGCGGGGCCTTGCGCGAAGTGTCGACAGCTGCACCCGACGATGCCCCGGAGCTGCGCACGCGGCGTGCCGACCTGGCGGGCCGCACCGCCAACCAGCGGCTTTACCTCGGCAACATCCGCGACCACGACGTGACCTTCGGCATCGGTCCGGCCGGCACCGGCAAGACCTTTCTGGCCGTGGCGTGCGCGGTCGATGCGCTGGAGCGCAGCAGCGTGCAACGCATCATCCTGACCCGCCCGGCGGTCGAAGCCGGTGAGCGGCTCGGTTTCTTGCCCGGTGATCTGGCGCAAAAAATCGACCCCTACCTTCGGCCGCTGTACGACGCTCTGCATGACCTGATGGGCACGGACAAGGTCGTCAAGGCTTTCGAGAAAGGCAACATCGAGATCGCGCCGCTGGCCTTCATGCGTGGCCGCACCCTGAATCACGCCTTCGTGATCCTCGACGAGGCGCAGAACACGACGAGGGAACAAATGAAGATGTTTCTCACGCGCATCGGCTTCGGGTCCAAATGCGTGGTGACCGGCGACGTGAGCCAGATTGACCTGCCACGTGGAACCGACAGTGGGCTGATCGAGGCCGAGCGGGTGCTGCGCCGCGTGGACGGCATCGCCGTCACGCGTTTCACGTCGGCCGACGTGGTGCGGCATCCGCTGGTGGCGCGCATCGTTGATGCTTACGACAGCAGTCCGAAGTGAAGTGAAGTGATGAAGCCCCCACGTCGCTCCGCTCCTGCCCCCCGAGGGGGCGCGGCTTCCCTTGGGGCGGCCCGGCGGGAAACCGAGCCCGCACGTCGCTCCGCTCCTGCCCCCCGAGGGGGCGCGGTTTCCCTTGGGGCGGCCCGGCGGGAAACCGAGCCCCCACGTCGCTCCGCTCCTGCCCCGCTGACGCTTTCGCTGCAGTTCGCCGATGCGAGCCACCGCGCGCTGTTGCCGCGGCACAAGGTCGCGCTCTGGCTGCGTGCGGCGCTGGCGGCACCGGCGGAACTGACGGTGCGCATCGTCGGTGCCGAAGAAGGGCACGCTTTGAACCGCGAGTTCCGCAGCAAGGACTACGCGACCAACGTGCTGACCTTCGACTACAGCCATCAGCCGAGGGTGGTGGCCGACCTGGTGCTGTGCGCGCCGGTGGTGGCCGCCGAGGCCGAGGCCCAGGGCATGCCCCTGGAAGCGCACTATGCCCATTTGCTGGTGCACGGCGCTTTGCATGCGCAGGGATACGACCATGAAGACGATGCGCAGGCGCGGGTGATGGAGGCGCTGGAAACCGAAGTGCTTGCGGGCCTCGGTTTTGGTGACCCGTACGCGCGTTGATCTGCCGCCGCCGCCAGCAGCGGCATCATCCAGAACACGATGGCCAGCGTTGGCACGTGCGCCGCAGCTGTTCAGCCTGCGGCGCCGGCCTTCCGGAGCAGCCGTGCCGCTTCAAGCGCGAAGTAGGTCAGCACGCCATCGGCGCCCGCACGCTTGAAAGCCAGCAGGCTTTCCATCATCACGGCGTCGTGGTCCAGCCAGCCGTTGAGGGCAGCTGCCTTCAGCATCGTGTATTCGCCGCTGACTTGGTAGGCGAACGTGGGCACATGGAATTCGTCTTTCACCCGCCGCACGATGTCGAGGTACGGCATGCCGGGCTTGACCATCACCATGTCGGCGCCTTCGTCCAGGTCCAGCGCCACTTCGCGCAGCGCTTCGTCGGTGTTGGCGGGGTCCATTTGGTAGGCCTTCTTGTTGCCCTGGCCCAGGTTGGCGGCCGAGCCCACCGCATCGCGGAACGGGCCGTAGAACGCGCTGGCGTACTTGGCGCTGTACGCCATGATCCGCGTGTGAATCAGGCCGCGCGCTTCGAGTGCCGAGCGAATCGCGCCGATCCGGCCGTCCATCATGTCGCTGGGCGCCACGATGTCCACGCCGGCTTCGGCCTGAACCAGCGCCTGTTGCGTCAATGCGGCCACGGTCTCGTCGTTGAGGATGTAGCCGCTCGAATCCAGCAGGCCATCCTGTCCATGGGTCGTGAACGGGTCGAGCGCGACATCGGTCAGCAGGCCGAGATCCGGAAAGCGCTTCTTCAGCTCGCGTACGGCGGTCGGCACCAAGCCTTCGGGGTTGTGCGCTTCATGGCCATCTTCGGTCTTGAGTGATGCGTCGATCACAGGAAACAGCGCCATCACCGGGATGCCGAGCCGGACGCATTCATCGGCCACGGGAAACAGGTGGTCCAGGCTCAAGCGCTGTACGCCGGGCATCGAGGCCACGTCCTGGGCCTGGCCCTGACCCGCGAGCACGAACACAGGCAGGATCAGATCGCTTGCCAGCAGATGACTTTCACGCACCAGCGCGCGGGTGAATGCGTCGCGGCGCAGGCGGCGCGGACGGCTGATGGGGAACGGCGGCGGGCGCTGCAAGTGCTGGTTTCCTAGAGTAGAGCGAGGGCTGTGACATCTGCTAACATCATCGACGGATGATAGCCGCAAGGCGGTCGTCCCCTGCTTTTCCTCCCTGAGCAGGAGCCTTGCCGTGATGACAGCGATGAGGCTTTTCCCGCCCCGGCTTTGGCCGGGGCTTTTTTATTTTTGGCCGGGCTCGACCACCCATAATTCCCGACATGATCAATTGGCACTTGTGGGTCAAAGCCTTTCACATCATGTTCGTGGCCAGCTGGTTTGCCGGCTTGTTCTATCTGCCACGCCTGTTCATCAACCTGACCATGGTGCCCGCCGACAGCCACGCCGAGCGTGAGCGTTTGTTGCTGATGGCACGCAAGCTGTACCGCTTTACCAGCCTCTTGATGCTGCCGGCGTTGGCGCTGGGGCTGTGGCTGTGGCTTGGGTTCGGCATCGGCCGCGGTCCTGGCAGTGGCTGGCTGCACGCCAAACTTGTGCTGGTGGTGATGGCGGTGGGCTATCACCACGCCTGCCGTTCGTTGTTGCGCAAGTTCGAGCAGTTCACCAACCGGCGCAGCGAGCGTTGGTTTCGCGTCTTCAACGAATCGGCCGTGCTGCTGTTTTCGGCCATCGTGGTGCTGGCGGTGGTGAAGCCCTTCTGATGCGCTCGCTGTCCTCGCTCGCTGTGCTCGCCCGTCCCAGGGCGAGCTCAGTTCCGGGACGGCCTGGCGCAAGCTGAGACATGGCAGGCCACCGCAGCTCCGCCGCACCGCTGGCCTGGTTGTATGCGGGGCTGATCGTCTACGCCAGCCTCTCGCCTTTCACCGACTGGAAATCGCCGGCAGCTTTGCCGGCATGGCAGTTCGCCAACATCCCCTGGCCACACCGCTGGACAGGCTTCGATGTGGTGGCCAACCTGCTGGGCTACATGCCGTTCGGTGCGTTGCTGTTCGGCGCACTGGTGCGCAGCGGCCACCGCGTGTCCGCCGCCGCCATCACGACTGCACTGACCGGTGTGCTGCTGTCGCTGCTGATGGAAAGCCTGCAAAACTTCCTGCCGCAACGCGTTCCGTCCGGCCTGGACTGGGCCCTCAACTCGGCCGGTACCTTGCTCGGGCTTCTGGTGGCAGCAGCGATCCACTTGCTGGGCGGGGTGGACCGCTGGCAAACGGTGCGCGACCGGTGGTTCATCGCCAACAGTGCAGGCGGCATTGCGCTGCTGCTGTTGTGGCCGGTGGGGCTGCTGTTTCCGACGCCGGTGCCGCTCGGCGTGGGCCAGGTGCTGGGCCGGCTGGAAGAAGGCGCCGCCGATTTGCTGTTGGGCACGCCCTGGGAAAGCTGGGTGCTCGACTGGGTCGACGCGCAGGCCAGCATGTCACCGCTGTCCCAAGGGGGTGAACTTCTGACGATTTTTCTGGGTCTGTTGGTGCCGTGTCTGCTGGCCTTCAGTGTGGTTCGTTCGGGCTGGCGCCGCGCCGTGCTGGTTCTGGTCGCGGCCGCGCTGGGTTTTGCGACCATGACTTTGTCGACGGCCTTGAACTTCGGGCCGACGCATGCGCTCGCATGGCTGACGCCGCCTGCCTTGCCGGCCCTGGCTGCGGCCGCGGTGTTCGCGCTCATCATGGTGCCGATTCCACGGCGCGGGGCGGTCGGCTTGGGGCTGGTGGCGGTCACGGCCCTGGTGGCGCTGGTGGCCCAGGCGCCGGCCGATCCGTACTACGCCGAGAGCCTGCAAGGGTGGGAGCAGGGCCGCTTCATCCGTTTTCACGGTGCTGCGCGCTGGGTCGGCTGGTTGTGGCCGTATGTGGCCCTCGTGTACCTGTTGACGCGCTTCTCGGCGAGCGATGAACCTTGACTCCGCCATGGCCATGAACTTGCGCTGTGCGTGGATTTGCCATGAACATCCGTCTGCCGCATTGGCGCGGCGCCGGTTCAATCGGTCCATCGCGAAGAAAGGGGAAAGCCATGCTCGACCATTTCAAGCAATACATGAAGAACATCGCTCATTCGGCACAGAGACAAAAAGCCCTGTCCGCCCTGCGACCGCAAGAACGAGAATTGATTGCACGCATACGTTCCAGAAGGCTGACCTATTTGCCGGACAAGAAGCTGGTGAGCCTGGCGGACACGTGTCGCTCGATCGAAGCAGCGAATTTGCCCGGAATGTTTCTTGAAGCCGGTTGTGCCCTGGGCGGTTCGGCCATCCTGATCGCTTCGCTGAAGCGCCGCGAACGTCCGATGCAGGTCTACGACGTGTTCGGAATGATCCCCCCGCCGACGCAAGAAGACACGCCGGACGTGCATGACCGCTACAAGTCCATCGTCGAAGGAAAATCGACGGGGATCGATGGCGACAAGTACTACGGCTACGAACACGATCTTTACAGCATCGTTCAATCCAACCTGAAAGAATTCGGAGTCGATTGCACAGCGCAGTCCGTCTCCCTTGTAAAGGGGTTGCTGCAAGACACGATGAAGATCGATGGCCCGGTAGCGTTTGCGCATGTCGACGTCGACTGGTACGAGCCGGTGATGACCTGCTTGACCCGTGTGTTTCCCAATCTGGTCCATGGCGGCAGCATCATTCTGGATGACTACCATGACTGGGGAGGATGCCGCAAAGCCGCCGACGAATATCTGCGCGGTGTCACCGGACAGTTCGTGCTGGACGATGCGGCCGGGTCCATGAAGATCACCCGAAAGACCGTCGCGCCGGCCGTTCATTGACAGCGCGGAGCTTGTAGAAAGCGACCGCTTCTAAAATGCCGCATGACTTACTACAAGCGCCACATCTTTTTCTGTCTGAACCAACGCGACCAGGGTGAAGACAGTTGCACCAACCACAACGCACAGGCGGGCTTCGAGCGTTGCAAATCGCGGGTCAAGTCCGAGAGGCTGGCCGGGCCCGGCGGTGTGCGTGTCAACAGGGCGGGCTGCCTGGACCGCTGTGCCGGTGGCCCGGTGGCGGTGGTCTACCCCGACGCGGTCTGGTACACGTTTGTGGATGAACAGGACATCGACGAAATCGT
>DASQOS010000533.1:0-4051 GCA_035644375.1 Rhizobacter sp. | reverse complement strand
GAACGCACTTTCAGCGCCGGCCGCAAGTCGAGCAGCGCGCGCAGGCGCGCGTTTTCCTGCAGCAGCTGTTCGACCCGTGCCGAGCGCTCGGACTGTCGGGCCAGCGCGCGCTGCGCCTGGCGTTCACCGTCGAGCGCGCCCTGCAGGCCGCGCACATAGTCGCTGCCGCCGTCCCAGGCATCGACCGGGACGCGCAGCACGCGCTCGATCGGCTGCAGCACGGTGGCCATCACCGCGCGCATCGGCTGGGTGATCTTGAAACGCGTGTCGGCAATCATCAGGAACAGCGCCAGCGCCGCGAAAAAAATCAGCCGCGTCAGCGCCGATGGCCCTTGGCGAAAGAAGGGCGGTGGGGTCCGATCAAGAGTGCCTAGAGGCATGGCATCAGAGCGAGCGCAGCAAGCGATACATCAAGCAACGCCCAAGGATCCGGCTTTGCCGGGCCGATGGGTGGCGCCCCTCGGGGGCAGGAGCAAAGCGACTGGGGGGCTGATTACTACTCCGAGGTGAAGATGCCGCCGAGGCGCTCCATGCGCTCCAGCGCCATGCCACAGCCGCGCACCACGCAGGTCAGCGGGTCTTCGGCCACCAGCACCGGCAGGCCGGTTTCTTCGGCCAGCAGGCGGTCCAGGTCGCGCAGCAGCGCACCGCCGCCGGTCAGCATCATGCCGCGCTCGGCGATGTCGGCGCCGAGTTCGGGCGGGGTCTGCTCCAGCGCGTTCTTGACGCTGGAGACGATCTGGTTCAGCGGGTCGGTCAGCGCCTCCAAGATTTCGTTGCTGCTGATCGTGAAGCTGCGCGGCACGCCTTCGCTGAGGTTGCGGCCTTTGACTTCCATCTCCTTGACTTCGGAACCCGGGAAGGCCGAGCCGATGTTTTTCTTGATCGATTCGGCCGTCGGCTCGCCGATCAGCATGCCGTAGTTGCGGCGGATGTAGTTGATGATGGCCTCGTCGAACTTGTCGCCGCCGACCCGGACGCTGCCCTTGTAGACCATGCCGCCGAGCGAGACGACGCCGACTTCGGTCGTGCCGCCGCCGATGTCGACCACCATCGAGCCGCTGGCCTCGGAGACCGGCAGGCCGGCGCCGATCGCCGCGGCCATCGGCTCTTCGATCAGGTAGACCTCGCTGGCACCGGCGCCGAGTGCGGATTCGCGGATCGCGCGGCGTTCGACTTGCGTGGACCCGCAAGGCACGCAGATGATGATGCGCGGGCTCGGCTTGAACATGCCGCGCGGATGGACCATCTTGATGAACTGCTTGAGCATCTGCTCGGTGACGGTGAAGTCGGCGATCACGCCGTCCTTCATCGGCCGGATGGCTTCGATGTTGCCCGGCACCTTGCCCAGCATGGCCTTGGCTTCGGCGCCCACGGCCTGGATGGTTTTCTTGCCGTTTGGGCCACCCTCGTGGCGGATCGCGACGACGGAAGGCTCATCGAGCACGATGCCCTTGCCGCGCACATAGATCAGCGTGTTGGCGGTGCCCAGGTCGATGGCGAGATCGGTGGAGAAGTAGCGGCGCAGGGATGCGAACATAGATGAGGGTATTTTTGGGCTGGCGCGCGGGGCAGGGGGTTGCGAGGCGCGCGGAGCGAATGGGTTCGGTGTTGGCGACGACGCAAAAATGCCGGCGCCGGGAGCTCCGGCGAGGGCGCAAGGGGGAGTCCAAACCCGCCGCAACGACAGCAAACCCGATACAAACCCTGGGTATTGCGCGTTGCAAGAGGCTTGGGGATAACCGGGGATAATACTGCATCACCCCTGGTTTCCGACCCCTCGGACACCCTTCCCTGAAGCTGAATTCCCATGGCCCTGACCCCTCAAGATGTCGGCCGCATCGCCCACCTTGCCCGCCTCGAATTGCAGGCCCCGGAGCAGGCGGCCATGCTGGCCCAACTGAACGGCTTTTTTTCCATCGTCGAACGCATGAGCGCGATCGACACCAGCGGCGTCGAACCCCTGTACACGCCGCTGTCGGCGGTGAAACAGGTGCCTCTGCGGCTGCGCGACGACGTGGTGACCGAAGCCGACCAGCGCGCGGCCAACCAGCGCAGCGCCCCCGCCGTGGAAGACGGCCTGTTTCTCGTGCCCAAGGTCATCGAATGAAGGACATGCAGCTGCGCAGCGCCGCCGACATGGGCCGCGCACTCGACGCCAAGCACATTTCCAGCGTTGAACTGACGAAACATCTGCTCGCACGCGTTGCCGAACATGAACAACTCGGTGCGTTCCTCTGCACCGACGAAACCGGCGCGCTCACGCAGGCCCGAGCGGCCGATGCGCGACGCGCGGCCGGCGAACGCGGCGCGTTGCTCGGCGTGCCGCTGGCACACAAGGACATCTTCGTCACACGCGACCTGCCCACCACCGCCGGCTCGAAGATGCTGGACGGCTACCGCAGCCCCTTCGATGCGACCGTGGTCACCCAGCTGACGCAGGCCGGCATGGTCACCTTGGGCAAGCTCAACTGCGACGAGTTCGCGATGGGTTCGAGCAATGAGAACTCGGCCTTTGCGCCGGTGAAGAACCCTTGGGACGTGAGCCGCGTTCCCGGCGGCTCGTCCGGCGGTTCCGCCGCCGCGGTGGCGGCGCGCCTGGTGCCCGCGGCCACCGGCACCGACACCGGGGGTTCGATCCGCCAGCCGGCGAGCTTCACCGGCATCACCGGCATCAAGCCGACCTATGGGCGCTGCTCGCGCTACGGGATGATCGCGTTTGCGTCCAGCCTGGACCAGGCCGGCCCGCTGGCGCGCAGCGCCGAAGACTGTGCCTTGCTGCTGAATGCGATGAGCGGCTTCGATGCGCGCGATTCCACCAGCGCCGACGAGCCCGCACCCGACTTCGCGGCCGCGTTGGGCCGGCCGCGCGAAGGCGCCACGCCCGCACAGCCGCTGAAGGGTTTGCGCATCGGCTTGCCGAGCGAGTTCTTCCCGGCAGCGCTGGCGTCGGATGTGAACGGTGCGGTGCGCAGTGCCTTGGTCGAGTTTCAGAAGCTGGGTGCCACGCTGGTCGAGGTGAGCCTGCCGCGCACCGAGCTGTCGATCCCGGTGTACTACATCATTGCGCCGGCCGAAGCGTCGTCGAACCTGAGCCGCTTCGACGGTGTTCGTTTCGGCCACCGGGCCGCGCACTACACCGACCTGATGGACATGTACAAGAAAAGCCGTGCCGAAGGCTTCGGCGCCGAGGTCAAGCGCCGCATCATGATCGGCACCTATGTGCTGAGCCACGGCTACTACGACGCGTACTACCTGCAGGCGCAGAAGCTGCGCCGCATGATCGCCGACGATTTCGCCGCCTGCTTCACGCGCTGCGACCTGATCGCAGGGCCGGTGGCGCCGACTGTCGCGTGGAAGCTTGGCGACAAGAGCGACGACCCCGTCGCCAACTACCTGGCCGACATCTTCACGCTGCCGGCCAGCCTGGCGGGTTTGCCCGGCATGAGCCTGCCGGTCGGTTTTGGCGAGGCGTCGATGCCGGTCGGCTTGCAGCTCATCGGCAACTATTTCCAGGAAGCGGCGCTGCTGCAGGCGGCGCACGCCTTCCAGCAGGCGACCGATTGGCACACCCGCGTTCCGGCAGGCTACTGATGGCAACCCCCAGCAAACTGATCCGCGGTTACGAGGTCGTGATCGGCCTCGAAACGCACGCCCAACTGTCGACGCACAGCAAGATCTTCAGCGGTGCGTCGACGCAGTTCGGCGCGGCGCCCAACACCCAAGCCTCGCCGGTCGACCTGGCGTTGCCCGGCACCTTGCCGGTGATGAACCGCGGCGCGGTCGAACGCGCCATCCGCTTCGGCCTGGCGGTGGGCGCCAAGGTGGCCGAGCAGTCGATCTTTGCGCGCAAGAACTACTTCTACCCCGACCTGCCCAAGGGCTACCAGATCAGCCAGTACGAAACGCCGGTGGTGCAGGGCGGCACGCTCGAATTTTTCGTCGAAGGCTCGAATGGAGAGCGGGTCAAGCACAAGGTGAACCTGACGCGCGCGCACCTCGAAGAAGACGCCGGCAAGTCGCTGCACGAAGACTATGCCGGCCGGACTGG
>DASQOS010000532.1:0-3087 GCA_035644375.1 Rhizobacter sp. | reverse complement strand
AACTGCTTCCCCACCAGCTGTCGGCGAGTGCATGCGAGGCCTTGCGTGCCTGTCCCTACCGCTTTTTTGCCTTGCACCTGCTGCGCCTGCGCGAAGCCGATGAGCTCGACGCCGAACTGGAAAAGCGCGATTACGGGACCTGGCTGCACGCGGTGCTGTTCGCGTTTCATCAAGCCCGCACGGCGCCCGACACGGCGCAGGCCGAAATCGCCCGGCTGCTGGCCGTGGCCGATGCGCAGCAGGCCGAGTTCGGCTTGGCCGACGCGGACTTTCTTCCGTTTGCGGCCAGCTTTGGCGAACTCGCGCCGCGCTACATCGCCTGGCTGCACGAACGCGACGCGCAAGGAGCGCGCTGGTGGCAAGGCGAACAAGACCACCGCGTGGAACTGCCCGTGTTGCAGGGCACGGCCCTGCAAGGCCGCATCGACCGTGCCGACCGCATTCGCACGCCGCAAGGCGATACGCTGGAACTGATCGACTACAAGACCGGCAGCGCCGACGTGCTGCGCCGCCAGGTGCGGCAGCCGCTGGAAGACACGCAGCTCGCGTTCTACGCAGCGCTGGTGCAACCGCAGACGGAGGTTGCGTTGCATGCGATGTACCTGGCGCTGGACGGCGTCAAAGGCATCGAGCAGGTGCTGCATCCTCAGGTCGAAGACAGCGCCCAAGCCCTGGTGCAGGGTTTGGCCGACGACCTGTCCCGCCTGCGTCTGGGCGCGGGCTTGCCGGCCCTGGGCGAAGGGCATGTCTGCGAATTCTGCGAAGCGCGCGGCCTGTGCCGGCGCGACCACTGGTCGGAGCCGCACGCCGCATGATCTGCTCTGTGTCCCCATGCTCGCTGCGGGTCCGACGCCGGGCCGCTCCCAAGCCGGCCGAGGGGCTGTCATGACTTCCGCCTACCAGGCTGACGCGCAAGCGGTCAGCCGCGAGGTCTTCTACGCCATCGCCTGCGATCCGCAGCGCAGCGTCGCGGTCGAGGCGTGTGCCGGCGCGGGCAAGACCTGGATGCTGGTCTCGCGCATCGTTCGGGCCTTGCTCGACGGCGCACAGCCGCACGAAATTCTGGCCATCACCTTCACGCGCAAAGCGGCGGGCGAGATGCGCGAGCGGCTCGGCGATTGGCTGCGCCACTTTGCGGCGCCGACGCTGAGCGATGCCGAGCGCGCGCAAGAGCTGGTGTTGCGCGGCATGCCGACCAATCGCGCGGCGGAGCTGGCACCGGCGCTCGCCAGCTTGCACGAGCGGGTGCTGGAGTCCGGCCGCGCGGTGGAAATTCGCACCTTCCACGCCTGGTTCTCGCAGCTGCTGCATGCGGCGCCGCTGGATTTGCTGTCAGCCCTGGGACTGCAGCCCGGCATGGCCTTGATCGAAGATCTGGACGAGCACCGCAGCGATGTCTTTCGCCGCTTTCACGCGGCGTTGTTGCGCGATCCGGCGCTGCGTGCCGAATATGCGGTGCTGATTGCTCAGCGTGGCCGATCGCAGGTCCGCAAGTGGCTCGAAGCGGCACTCGACAAACGCGTCGAGCTTGAACTGGCCGACGCCGCCGGTGTGCTGGAAGACAGCGTGCCATCCGCGACGCCGCATGGCGAATCGCCGGCCAACGCGCTGTTGGGCGATCGCTGGCGTGCCGTGTTGCGCGAACTGGCATTGGCGCTGGCGCTGGGCAGCGACAAGGCGCAGGACGCAGCCACTGGCCTGGTGATGGCCACCCTGCAAACCGATTCGCGTGCCGCGTTTGCGCATGCCTGGCGCGCGTTGTTCACCGACAAGGACACGCCGCGAAAACAACTCGGCAAGGCCGCCGCCCTCGCCGGTGTGCAGGCCGAACTGGAGCAGATGGCGCAGCAGGTGCATCAGCACGAAGCCCAGCTCGAACACCTGCGCATGGTGCGGCTGTCGCGTGTGCTGCTGGCCGAGTACGCCGCCTACAAGCGCGAGCGCGGCCTGGCCGACATGGCGGACCTGGAGCGTTGCGCCTTGGCGCTGTTGCGTGATGCCGATCTGTCGGCCTGGGTGCAAGAACGCCTGGACACGCGCATCCGCCACGTGCTGATCGACGAATTTCAAGACACCAGCCCGCTGCAGTGGCACGCCTTGCTGAGCTGGCTGTCGGCCTATGCCGGCGCGGGGGGCGGGCACAGCGGGCAGCGGCCGCCGGGCGTGTTCATCGTGGGCGATCCCAAACAAAGCATCTACCGTTTCCGGCGTGCCGAGCCGCGCGTGTTTGCCGCGGCGACACAGTTCGTGCGCGAGGGCCTGGGCGGATCGTGGTTGACCTGCGACCACACGCGGCGCAACGCGCCCGAGGTGCTGGCGCTGCTCAATGGCGTGTTCACGGCCGCGGTGGAGCAGGGTGAGTACGGCGGTTTTCGCCCGCACACCACCGAAGTTGCCGGCGTCGCCGGAGCTGGCGTGTTCAGCCTGCCCGGTGTGCAGCGGCCGCCGCGCGCCGTCCGATCGGCCGACGAGGCGCCGGCGGTCTGGCGCGACACCCTCACCACACCGCGTCACGAGCCCGAGGCGGTGTTGCGCGAGCAAGAAGCCCGCGGCGTGGCCAGCGCCATCCAGGCGATGCTGGGCCGCGCCCAGGTGCGTCCTGGCGAGGTGTTCGTGCTGTGCCGCAAGCGCATGTCGCTGCGCCTGGTCGCGCAGGCGCTGCAACATCTGCATGTGCCGTTTGCTTCGGTGGAAGACTTTGCCTTGATGGACGCCGCCGAAGTCCGCGATCTGGTGGCGGTGCTCGACGTGCTGGTGTCGCCTTCGCACCGGCTGTCGCTGGCGCACGCGCTGCGTTGCCCGCTGTTCGGCGCCGATGATGGCGATCTGATCGTGCTGGCCCAGCTGTCCGCAGCGCATGGTGACTGGTGGCGTGCACTGACCGAGACCGATCATTCCGACCGTCCCGTGTTGCAGCGTGCGCGGGGCCTGCTGCTGTCGTGGCAGGCAGCCGCCAGCCGGCTGCCGCCGCACGACCTGCTGGACCGCATCGTCTCCGAAGGCCGGTACCGCGAGCGCGTGGCCGCCACGGTACCGCCCGAGCAGCGCCTGGCCGCGCTCGACGCCATCGATGCGCTGCTGTGCCAG
>DASQOS010000531.1:0-3025 GCA_035644375.1 Rhizobacter sp. | reverse complement strand
ATCAGCTCGTCGATCGGGCCCGCGCCCTCCAGCCGGTACAGGCGCTCGGTCTGGGTCCAGCCCGCCAGCAACTGCGTGAGTTGGTCTTTGGCCGCCTGCGCGGTGGCGCTGAGCGATGACATCATTGTTTTGACTCCCTGTGGCTGGCCTCTGACTTGAAGGCCTGGGAGATTTTGGCAGCGCACGGGCGCCAAGTGGACCCTGCTACGAACAGTTACGCCCCCCCTGTCGGGGTGCTTGCCAGGGGGTGGGGGTCGATGTGGCGGCCTGTTTGTCCGCAACCGTCAGGGGCTTGCCGGCGTCACCGCAGTGCCTGCGGGCTTTGAGAAATCGCGTTGCCCGACGCTGCCGCTCAGGTCTTGTAGATGCCGCAGCCGATGATCAGGTCCTTGTAGCCTTCAACGTACATCGTCTTGCGTTCGGTCTGCTTGGTCACGGGGTTCAGGAACTTGTAGTCCTGCCAGCCGCGGCCTTCGCTCTTGATGATCTCCACGCGTTCCTTGACGTAGGGCTTGCCGTCCTCGTCCTTGACGCCGATCAGGTCGCGCCCGATCAGCTTGGGGTTGGCGCCGTGCGCCACGTTGCGGCCCGTGATGTCGTAGACGGCCACATACAGGTCGCGGTCGCGGAAGCGGCCGAGCTTGCTGTTGATCTCCTCGAAGGTCGTATCGATGCCGTTTTCAGCCATGCCGGCAATCGTCTTCTTGACCATCGCGATGGCTTCTTCGGAGGTGCCGTGCGAGGTGGCCTTCAGCGTGAACACGTTCACGGTGGTGGCCAGTTCGTCCGACTGCGCCTTCAGGCTGCCGGCGGCCGCCGCGGCCTGTTCCACCATGGCCGCGTTTTGCTGCGTCACCTTGTCCATCTGGGCGACGGCCTGGTTGACCTGATCGATGCCCAAGCTTTGCTCTCGGGTGGCGTTGGTGATCTCGCCCATGATCTGCGTGACCCGCTTGACGCTGGCCACCACCTCGTCCATCGTCTTTCCGGCGTTGGCCACCAGCTTGCTGCCGGTGTCGACCTTGTTGACCGAGTCGCCGATGAGGGTCTTGATTTCCTTGGCTGCGGCGGCGCTGCGCTGCGCCAGGCTGCGCACTTCGGCAGCCACCACCGCGAAGCCGCGGCCTTGTTCACCGGCGCGGGCCGCTTCCACCGCGGCGTTCAGCGCCAGGATGTTGGTCTGGAACGCGATCCCGTCGATCACGCCAATGATGTCGACGATCTTGCGCGAAGACGTGTTGATCGAGCCCATGGTCGCGACGACCTGCGACACCTCGCCGCCGCCTTTTTCCGCAATCTGCGATGCCGACTGAGCCAGCTTGTTGGCCTGCGCGGCGTTGTCGGCGTTCTGCCGCACCGTGGAGGCCAGCTCTTCGATCGAGCTCGCCGTTTGCTGCAACGAACTGGCCTGGTTTTCGGTGCGCGCAGACAGGTCGACGTTGGCCGACGCGATCTCGGCCGAGACCGCGGCCACCGTGGTCGTGCCCTGGCGCACCTGCCAGATGACGTTGGCCACGCCCTGGGTGATGCCGTCGACGGCGCGCATCAGCTGGCCCATGTCGTCCGAACGTGACGATTCGAGGCGAACGGTGAGGTCGCCCATGCCCAGCTGGCGGGCGGCATGCGTGGCCCGCCGCAGCGGCTGGACCACCATGCTGCGCAGCAGCCAGCAAATCGCGCCGCCAAGGACCGCCGCCATGACGACACCCAGCCCCGCGTAGGCCGGTTTCCCGACCGCAAAGCCGAATCCGCCCAACACCATGGCGACCACCACGAAGACGATGAGGGCAATTCTGACGTCGAGGCCGATGGCTTTCAGATGCAGCTTCGTCTTATTCATTCTCTGGACTCATTCGAGTAAAGCCGGCTGGCTTGTTGAACACCCGTGAAGCCTGCTGATGCAGAGAACACGCTGCACCCGTGGGCATCCACCTGCTGCTGTATCGGCAAGACGCTGGCCAACCTGAGCCCGCCCTGCACATCACCGTGAAATGTTTGTTCTGCGTCGAAACAAGTTCAGGCCGGTTGCCACCGGCTGCCAGGCACCCGGAACAACGACTGCGCCTCCCCGCCACCCCGCTGCCGGGCATGCGGCTGGACTGAGAGCTTTCTCACACCTCAAGCATGGACAAAAACGTCCCGCCACGATAGGTTGAACAAAGGGGCTATCGCCTTGCAGATCTGCGGCTCGGGGCCGGCGGCTTGCGCGCGCCGAGGCGCCTGGCCGAGGGCATTCAGCGCTGGGGGCTTGTTCAGTGCATCCCTAATTCGCTGCGCCGCGGCATGTCCGCGCCGCGGCGCGAGCAGGTGATGGATGCGGCGCGGCTGGCGAACTGCAGCGCAGCTTGCAACTGCAGCGCCGACAGCGACCCCAACGCGTCGATCTCCAGGCAGCCGTGCTCGGCCAGCCAGGTCAGCAACGCGGCCTGGAAGGTGTCGCCGGCGCCGACCGTGTCGACCACCGGCACCGGGATCGCCGCCAGGCTTTGCGTCGTGGCCGCGGTCCACGCCTGCGCGCCGTTGCCGCCGCGCGTGACGACGACCAGCCGCACGCCGCGCTGCAGCGCGGCGGCAGCAAACTGCGGCGGGCTCACGCCCGGCAGCACCAGCGACAGGTCCTCGTCGCTGATCTTCAACAAGTGGGTGCGCGGCAGCATCCATTGCAGCATCGTGCGCCAGCACGCCAGGTCGGGCTCGACGTTGAGCCGGATGTTCGGGTCGCAGCTGATCAAGGTGCGCCCGTGTTCACGCTCGACCAGCGCGCGCAGCGTGGACGCAATCGGCTCGACCACCGTGCTGTACGACCCGAGGTGGATGGCCTGCATCTGCGCCGGCAGCAGGCCGAGCGCCTCCAGGCCCAGTTGCCGGTCGGCACCGCCTGTGCCATAAAACGCATACGACGGCACGCCCTGCGCATCGGTGCCCACCAGGCCGAGCGTGGTCGGCGCGTCGACGCGCACCGTCGATGCGGTGGCCACCCCTTCGTCGCGCAGCGAGCGCATCAGGCGCTCGCCGAGAAAACCGC
>DASQOS010000530.1:0-2676 GCA_035644375.1 Rhizobacter sp. | reverse complement strand
TGACGTCGATGTGCCGGGCATCGTGCCCAAGTTGATGGGCACGCCCGGCACGGTGCGCAGCTCGGCACCCGGCCTCGGCGACGACACCGACAGCGTGCTGCGCGAGATGGGCTTGAGCGACGACAAGATCGCCGCGCTGCGCAGCAAAGGGGTCATTCAATGAGCCTAGGAGCCTGTCGGGCTTTGGGTCGGGCCCGCGCCGAAGATCGAAGCCGACTGAAGCCGCAGACGCCGTCGTGGTCTCCGATTGAAAAACCGGGCGGCAGCACCTAGAGTCACAGGAACGGGTGTTTACCCGCGACCGGGAGAGGCGCGATGACACTGACCTGTCGGTTCTTGCAAGCGGCGCGACGGCCCGCTTGCATTTTCGTCTGCGCCGTCGTCGGCCAGCAAGCACAGGCTTTTGCGCTCAGTGGTTCGTTTTCCGGCACGGCCGACGCCACGCAGCTGCCACTGAACTTCACGCCGCCGCACCCGGAGTCCTACTACGACGGCGCGCCGATCACCGGCACATTCGCCGTCAACGTCCCGGACCCGCAGTTCCAGGTCGGCGGTGACGGCTACGCGTACTTCCTGAACGGAAATGGCGGCACGTTCTCGGTGTCGTACACGGTCAAGGGCCAGCATTTCGATTATTTCGTCGGGTCGCCAGATCCTTCCACGGGTCAATTGCCCAGCATCATCCTGCTCGGTCAGGCGCCCGCCCCGAGCACATTTCAAACGGCGCTGTTCCTGACCGACTTCATGCCGAAGTACCAGGGCGCCTCGTTCGAATTGAGCGATCCGAACGGCGCTCTTTTCAGCCACCTCGACGCGGGCACGCTGCATGTCGACCCGAATGCGCCGCCCGCTTTCCACACGAGTTTCGCCAACGCCTCGGCGGAGATGGCCTTCAGCATCGACATCAACAAGCTCATCTATCAACTGGCGCCCCCCGTGCCCGAGCCGGCGACCCACGTGCTGTTCGCCGCCGGCTGCGGGTTGCTGGCCTGGCAGCGTCGCCGGCACTGGTTGCCGGCATTGCAGAGCGTGGCCAAGCGCATTCGCTGACATCGGGCCGCTCGCGGCCGACTTGTAAAATTCGCGGGTGAATGGCGCCCCGGTTTTCCCCGAATCGATCCTCATGTGTCGGGGTCGGCGTCGGGCCTTGCCGTGACTTACACCGTCGCCGTCCGAACGCTGTGCGAGTTCACCGCCAAGCAGGGTGACCTGGATCTGCGCTTCACGCCATCGCCAAGCGCTCAAGAAGGCATGGCCGGCCACGCGCTGGTCGCTGCGCGCCGGGGTGCTGACCACCAGTCCGAGCTCAGCCTGTCCGGAACCTACAAACAACTGCTGGTTCGGGGCCGCGCCGACGGCTACGACGCTGCGGCCTGCCGGCTCGAAGAGGTCAAGACCTTTCGCGGCAGCCTCGACAAGCAGCCCGACAACCACCGCCACCTGCACTGGGCGCAACTTCGGGTCTATGGCTGGCTGATCTGCCAGAAACTCGGCCTGGCCGAGGTGAATCTGGCGCTGGTGTACTTCGACGTCGGTTCGCAGCGAGAAACCGTGCTGAACGAGCGCGCCGATGCCAGCCGCTTGAAGCAGCACTTCGAAACCCAATGCGAGTGTTTTCTGGCGTGGGCCGTTCAGGAAATGGCACACCGCGCAGCCCGCGACCTGACACTGGCAGCCTTGCCGTTTCCGTACGCAGGCTTTCGCACCGGCCAGCGGCCGCTGGCGGAGGCCGTCTACAAAGCCGCCAGCGCGGGCCGCTGCCTCGCGGCGCAGGCGCCCACCGGCATCGGCAAGACCGTCGGCACCTTGTTTCCCTTGCTGAAGGCCAGCCCCACCCAGCAGCTGGACAAGGTGTTCTTCCTGGCCGCCAAGACCTCGGGCCGTCAGCTCGCACTGGATGGCTTGAGCCGCATCGCCCGCACCGCGCCTGCGGCATCGTTGCGCGTGCTGGAACTGGTGGCCAGAGACAAGGCCTGCGAGCACCCCGACAAAGCCTGCCATGGCGAGTCGTGTCGGTTGGCCCAGGGGTTCTACGACCGCCTGCCGGCCGCACGCAGCGCCGCGCTGGCGGCCGCAGGCCTGCTCGATCGGCCGACGCTGCGCAGCGTGGCGATGGCGCACCAGGTCTGCCCGTACTACCTGGCGCAAGAGCTGGTGCGCTGGAGCGACGTGGTGGTCGGCGACTACAACTACTACTTCGATCTGAGCGCCTTGCTGCACAGCCTGACCGTGGCCAACCAGTGGCGCATCGGTGTGCTGGTGGACGAAGCGCACAACCTGGTGGACCGGGCACGCAAGATGTACACGGCCACGCTGGCGCAAGCCGGCCTGGCGGGCCTGCGCCGCACCGCGCCAGCGGAGCTCAAGAAACCGCTGGGCCGCCTGTGGCGCGTGTGGAACGCACTGAACCGAAGCCAGGCCAGCGACTACGAGACCCACGCCGAACTGCCGCACCAGTTCATGACAGCGCTGCAGCAACTCAGCACGGCCATCGCCGACCACGTCACCGAGCATCCGCAGAGTGTCGACTCCGCATTGCAAGCGTTTTATTTCGAGCTGCTGCACTTCGGGCGGGTGGCTGAATCGTTCGGCGAGCACTCGCTGTTCGATGTGACCCAGACGAGTTCCTCGCGCGGCAGCTCGTCGGCGCTGTGCCTGCGCAACATCGTGCCGGCC
>DASQOS010000529.1:0-3489 GCA_035644375.1 Rhizobacter sp. | reverse complement strand
ACGCGGCGATCGTGAGCGCAAATTGCCGGAAGAACTGCCCCGTGATGCCGCCGAGGAACGCGCTCGGCAGGAACACGGCACTGAGGACGAGCGTGATGGCGATGATGGGCCCGGTGATTTCGTCCATCGCCTTGATCGTGGCGTCGTGCGGGCTCAGCCCGCTCTCGATGTTGCGCTCGACATTCTCGACGACGACGATCGCGTCGTCGACGACGATGCCGATCGCCAGCACCAGGCCGAACAACGACAGCGCGTTGATCGAAAATCCAAAGACGTACATCACCGCGAACTGCTTGTAGAACTCGCCGGTGAGGCCGGGCACGAAGGCCAGCGGCACGAACACCGCGCACAGCACCAGCGCGATCGCGATGATGGGGCCCGAGACCTCCTGCATCGCCTTGATCGTGGCGTCTTTCGGGCTCAGCCCGCTCTCGATGTTGCGCTCGACGTTCTCGACCACGACGATCGCGTCGTCGACCACGATGCCGATCGCCAGCACCAGGCCGAACAAGGTCAGCGTGTTGATCGAGTAGCCGAGCAGCAGCAAAAAGGCGAAGCTGCCGACGATCGACACCGGCACCGCCAGCAGCGGGATGATCGACGCGCGCCAGGTCTGCAAGAAGATGATGACCACCAGCACCACCAGCAGCACCGCCTCGATCAGCGTCTCGACCACCTTCTCGATCGAGGTCTGCACGAAACGCGTCGGGTCGTAGACGATGCTGTAGTCCATGCCCTGCGGGAAGCTGGCCTTCAGCCGCTCCATCGTCTTGCGCACGTCGTTCGACAGCGCCAGCGCGTTGGAGGCCGGCGCCTGGAAGATGCCGATCGCCGCCGCCTCCTTGTTGTTGAGCAGGCTGCGCAGCGAGTAGGTGCCCGACGACAGCTCGACGCGGCCGAGATCGCGGATGCGGATCAGCCCGCCGGTGGCCGGATCGGTGCGCACGATGATGTCGGCGAACTCGTCTTCGGTGACCAGCCGGCCCTGCGTGTTGACCGCCAGCTGAAACTCGGTGCCCTTGGGCGAGGGCGGGGCACCCACGGTGCCGGCGGCCACCTGTGCGTTTTGCTCGCGGATCGCGCCGATGACCTCGTCGGTCGTGATGCTGCGCGCGGCGAGCTTGGACGGGTCGAGCCAGATGCGCATCGCGTAGTCGCCGGCGCCGAACAACAGCACCGAGCCCATGCCGGGAAGGCGCAGCAGCTGGTCGCGCACGTTGATCTGGCCGTAGTTGCGCAGGTACAGCGCGTCGCGGCTGTTGTCGGGGCTCACCAGGTGCACCACCATCGTGATGTTCGGGCTCGACTTTTCGGTGGTCACGCCGATCTGCCGCACGATGTCGGGCACGCGCGGCAGCGCGCGGCTGATGCGGTTTTGCACCGCGGTCTCGGCGACCTCGGGGTTGGTGCCGATCTTGAAGGTGACGGTCAGCGTCAGGCTGCCGTCGGCGCTGGCCTGCGAGTCGAAGTACAGCAGGTTCTCGACGCCGTTGATCTGCTCTTCGAGCGGCGTCGCCACGGTTTCGGAAATGACACGCGGGTTGGCGCCGGGAAACTGCGCGCGCACGACGACCTGCGGCGGGGCGACCTCGGGATACTCGGAAATCGGCAGCTGGAAGATCGCCAGCATGCCGATCAGGAAGACGAAGATCGAGATGACGCCGGCAAAGCGCGGCCGGTCGATGAAGAAGCGGGAGATGTCCATGCGGCGCCCCGGTTCAGCTCTTGCCGGCGGGTGCAGCGGGCGCCGGCGGGAAGATCGGCATGCCCTTGTCGTCGACCTTCAGCACCTGCGGCGCCACCGGCGTGCCCGGCATGATGCGCTGCAGGCCGTCGACGACGACGTTCTCGCCCGGCTTCACGCCGCCCTGCACGATGCGCATGCCGTCCACCAGCGCACCCAGCTTGACCTCGCGAAACTGCGGTTGGCCGTCGCGGCCGACCACATAGACGAACTTCTTGTTCTGGTCGGTGCCGATCGCGCGTTCGGCCACCAGCACCGCGTTCTGCGAGACCGGGCTTTCCATCATCAGGCGCGCGGCCAGGCCCGGCGTGAACTGGCCCTTGGCATTGTCGAAACTCGCGCGCAGGCGGATCGCACCGGTTTGCGGGTTGAGCCGGTTGTCGACGAAGTCGAGCGCGCCCTCGTGCGGGTAGCCCTGCTCGTTGGCCAGGCCGAGCCTGACCTTGGGCGCCTTGCCGCCGGCCTGGGCCGGCGGCAGGCGCAAGAAGGTCTGTTCGCTGGCGTCGAAATAGGCGTACACCTTGCCGACACCGGCCACCGTGGTCAGCACCGTCTGGTCGCTGACCAGGTTGCCGGCGGTGATGTTGGCGCGCGACGCGCGGCCCGCGATCGGCGCGCGCACCTGCGTGTACCCGAGGTTCAGCCGCGCCACGCGCAGTGCCGCCTCGGCGCCCTGGATGTCGGCCTGCGAGGTGCGCGAGCCCGAGGTCAGCTGGTCGACCTCTTGTCTGGAGATGGCTTTGGAGTCGAGCAGCTTTTGTGCGCGCGCCAGCTCGCTCCGGGCCAGCTCGTCGCGCGCCTTCTCTGCGTTGAGCTGCGATTGCGCGCGCGCCAGCTCGGCCTCGAACGGCCGCGGGTCGATGGTGAACAGCAGCGCGCCCTTCTTGACGCGGGCGCCGTCGACGAAGTGAACCTTGTCGATGGTGCCGCCGATGCGCGGGCGCACCTCGACGTACTCGGTCGCTTCGAGGCGGCCGCTGAATTCTTCGGTGTCGGCGACCGGGCGCTGCACGGCCGGCGCCACGCTCACCGGCGCGGCCGGGGGCGGGCCGCCTTGCGCGTCGGCCGGCGGACTGCAGGCGGTGACGAAGGCCAGCGCGGCCAGGGCGCCGCTGCACGCGGCAACCGGCCGGAACAGCCATGACAGGGTGACAAGCTCACGCATCTCTCGCTCTCCTCTTGGACACTTGCCACGGCACGAACCCATCGCCATGGTCTCTGACCCACACCTGCCGGCACCCGTGGATCGCCGGCCGGCGCATCCCCCTCTTCGCGGGCGGCTCATTCTGTGGGAGGAGCGTGACGCAGGTTGGAGGCGCGCCGATATTCCATCACTGGCAGCAAGCCCATAGGGGTCGGCGCCCGCGAATTGCACCGGCTTCGTGATGTTTTTTGTTCGGGCGTTTTCAGGCTCGCCTTCTGGCCGGGAATCAGGGCCATGGAGGCCGAATCGCCGCTGGCCGAACACATGCCCAAGGAGTTTGCCCACCGCATCCTGCATGCACGTCTCGTGCTGCCCGGCGGCGGCACCCTCTTCGCCGGCGACGCGCCCGCGAACCTGCCCTACGCAGGGATCAAGCGCGTGTCGATCGCGGTGGACTACGCGACCACCACGCAGGCCGAGCAGGTCTTCAACGCGCTGGCCGAAGGCGGCCAGGTGACCATGCCCGTGCAAGCGGCTTTCTGGGCCAAGAGCTGGGGCATGCTGTTCGACAAGTTCGGCAGCTCGTGGATCGTCAACGGCG
>DASQOS010000528.1:0-3363 GCA_035644375.1 Rhizobacter sp. | reverse complement strand
ACCGATTCCTTCATCACATCACCGAGCGAACCTGTGCGGATGATGTTGCCCTTGCCGGGCATCACGGCGGTTTCGATCGTCAGCAGATCACCACCCACTTCGGTCCACGCCAAGCCGACCACCTGGCCCACCTGATTCGCCTTCTCGGCTTGCCCATAAGAGAACTTGCGCACCCCGAGAAAATCGTTCAGGTTGTCTTCGTTGACCACGACGCGGCTGGTGTATTGCTTGAGCTGGATGCCCTTGACCACCTTGCGGCAGATCTTGGAGATTTCACGCTCAAGAGAACGCACGCCGGCTTCGCGCGTGTAGTACCGGATGATGCCGCGAATCGCCGATTCAGCGACTTCCATTTCCTCTTCTTTGACACCGTTGTTCTTGGCTTGCTTCGGCAGCAGGTACCGCTGGGCGATGTTGAACTTTTCGTCTTCGGTGTAGCCCGACAAACGAATCACTTCCATGCGGTCCAGCAAGGCCGGTGGAATGTTCATCGAATTCGACGTGGCGATGAACATCGTGTCCGACAAGTCAAAGTCGACTTCGACGTAATGATCGCTGAAGGTGTGGTTCTGCTCCGGATCGAGCACCTCCAGCAAGGCGCTGGAAGGATCACCGCGGAAGTCCATTCCCAATTTGTCGATTTCGTCGAGCAGGAATAGCGGGTTGCGCGTGCCCACCTTCGACAGGCTCTGCAGCACCTTGCCCGGCATCGAGCCGATGTAGGTGCGGCGATGCCCGCGAATTTCGGCTTCGTCGCGCATGCCGCCCAGCGCCATGCGAACGAACTTGCGTCCGGTGGCGCGCGCCACGCTCTGACCGAGCGAGGTCTTACCCACGCCGGGAGGCCCGACCAGACACAGAATCGGCGCCTTCACCTTGTCGACTCGCTGTTGCACCGCAAGATATTCGAGAATGCGGTCTTTGACCTTCTCCAGACCGTAATGGTCTTCGTTCAGCACTTCCTCGGCATACGCCAAGTCGTGCTTGATCTTGGTCTTCTTGGTCCAGGGCAGATTGATCAGCGTGTCGATGTAGTTGCGAACCACGGTCGCTTCAGCCGACATCGGCGACATCAGCTTGAGTTTTTTGTATTCGGAATCGACCTTCTTGCGTGCCTCCTTGGGCATCTTGGCGGCGATGATCTTCTTTTCCAGTTCTTCCATGTCGGCGCCTTCTTCGCCGTCACCGAGTTCTTTCTGGATCGCCTTGACCTGTTCGTTCAGGTAGTACTCGCGCTGGCTCTTTTCCATCTGGCGCTTGACGCGGCCACGGATGCGCTTTTCGACCTGCAGAATGTCGACCTCGTGTTCCAGCTGTTCGAGCAGTTTTTCCAGCCGCTTGTCGACCGCGAACAGATCGAGAACCGATTGCTTGTTCTCGAGCTTCAATGGCAGGTGCGCGGCAATGGTGTCGGCCAAACGGCCCGCTTCATCGATACCGGCAATCGAGGTGAGGATCTCGGGCGGGATCTTCTTGTTGAGCTTGACGTACTGGTCGAACTGCTGCGTCACCGCACGGCGTAAGGCTTCGATTTCGGGCTTGGTATCGATCTCGGGCGGCACCGGCGTCACTTCAGCCATGAAGTGCTCGCCGTTGTCGGTGATCGAATGGGTGTTGGCGCGCTGAATGCCTTCGACCAGCACCTTTACGGTGCCATCGGGCAGCTTGAGCATTTGCAGGATGCTGGAAACGCAACCCACCTCGAACATGTCATCGGGCTTGGGTTCGTCCTTGCCGGCGGCGCGTTGAGCCACCAGCATGATCTGGCGCCCGGCTTCCATCGCGGCTTCAAGGGCCTTGATCGATTTGGGGCGACCGACGAAAAGCGGAATCACCATGTGAGGAAACACCACCACGTCGCGCAGCGGAAGCAGCGGCATCGTGATGGGCTCTGCAGGCAAAACGGGATGTCCGGACATTGGAACCTCTCTTTCTCAAACCCATCTAGGGCTTGAGCTGTCAATTGCAAGAAGCCGCGCCATGAATGCACGCCGGCGCGGCAAGATTCCCTGTCTCAGCGGTCTATCTCAAGCACTGGCCTTGGCCTGCTCGCGATACACGAGCAGCGGCTTGGCGTTCTCTTCTATCGTGTGCTCATCCAACACTACTTTCACAACACCGTCCAGCGTCGGCAGTTCAAACATGGTGTCGGTCAACGACAGTTCCATGATCGAGCGCAAACCCCGTGCGCCTGTTTTGCGGGCCAAGGCCTTGCGAGCGATCGCCGCCAGAGCCGACGGGCGAATTTCGAGCTCCACACCGTCCATCGAAAACAGCTTCTGGTATTGCTTCACAAGCGCATTTTTGGGCTCGGTCAGGATTTGAACCAAAGCGTCGTCGGTCAACTCACCCAGTGTCGCGACCACAGGCAGGCGTCCGACCAGCTCGGGGATCAAACCGAACTTGATCAGGTCTTCAGGCTCGACCTCACGAAACACTTCGGAAACGCGCTTCTCGCTCTTGGTGTGAACGGTAGCGCCAAAGCCAATACCCGATTTCTCTGAACGGTTTTGGATCACTTTCTCCAGCCCGTCGAAAGCCCCGCCGCAAATGAACAGGATGTTGGTGGTGTCAATCTGCAGAAAATCCTGGTTCGGATGCTTGCGGCCGCCCTGCGGGGGCACCGAGGCGATGGTGCCCTCGACCAGCTTCAGCAGCGCCTGCTGCACGCCCTCGCCCGACACGTCCCGCGTAATGGACGGGTTGTCCGACTTGCGCGAGATCTTGTCGATCTCGTCGATATAGACGATGCCGCGCTTGGCCTTGTCGACGTCGTAGTCGCAGTTCTGCAGCAGCTTCTGGATGATGTTCTCGACGTCCTCGCCGACGTAACCGGCTTCCGTAAGGGTCGTCGCGTCGGCGATGACGAACGGCACGTTGAGCAGGCGTGCGAGCGTCTGCGCGAGCAGCGTCTTGCCCGAGCCCGTGGGCCCGATCAGCAGGATGTTCGACTTGGCGAGCTCGACGTCGTCTTCCTTGGCGCCGGACTCGAGCCGCTTGTAGTGGTTATAGACGGCGACGGAAAGAATCTTTTTCGCCGGCTCCTGCCCGATCACGTACTGGTCGAGGATCTGCCGGATCTCGTGCGGCGTCGGCAGCTTGTTGCGGTCGGCCCGGGCGGCCTCGCTGCCGGCGCCCTCCTCGCGGATGATGTCGTTGCAAAGCTCGATGCACTCGTCGCAGATGAACACCGACGGGCCGGCAATGAGCTTGCGCACCTCGTGCTGGCTCTTGCCGCAGAAAGAGCAATACAGAAGCTTGTCGCCGGCGGATTTGTCAGCCACTTAGATAAGTCCGCTCATCGTGTGCGTCGATAGGGTGCAGGGCCACTTTACGCGGGTCACACCCGTTTTTGCAAGACCT
>DASQOS010000527.1:0-4638 GCA_035644375.1 Rhizobacter sp. | reverse complement strand
CAGCGTCAGCTGCATCACCCCTTCTTTCCACGTCACCAGGTCGCCGAAGGCCACGCCTTCCATCTCGGACAGGCTGATCTTTAGAATGACCAAGAAGGGTAGTAGGAAGAAGACGAGCAACCACAGATACGGCAGACCGACGACGGCCGTGCGGCCGCGCCACAACGCCGTTTTGAGCCGACTCATCATGCCGTCAGCACCACTTGAGCCGAAGGCGACCAACTGGCCCAGGCGGTGTCGCCCCAGGTCAGTTCTTCGGCGGTGTGGCGGTCGGTGTTGCTCTCGCTGACCTTGAGCGTCAAACCGCTGGGCAGCTCGACGTGGTAGACGGTGTGCGCGCCGAAGTAGGTTTTCTCGCGCACCTTGCCGGCCGCGAAGTTGTATTCGCCTTCGGGTTTGTGGGTGCCGATTCGGATTTTTTCGGGTCGCAGCGCCACCATGACGTCCATGCCTGCGGTGCCGGTGATGCCGTGGCCGACATAGTGCTTGCAGTCGGCACAGTCGATGATCACGTGGTCGGGGTGGTCTTGCGCCAGCACGCCGTTCATCATGTTGACGTTGCCGATGAAGCCGGCGACGAAGCGGCCGTTCGGTGTCTCATAGACCTCGCTCGGTACGCCGATCTGCAGGATGCGGCCTTCGCTCATCACGCCGATGCGCGTGGCCATGGTCATCGCTTCTTCTTGGTCGTGCGTGACCATCACGCAGGTCACGCCGACTTTCTCGATGATGTTGACCAGCTCGATCTGGGTTTCTTCGCGCAGCTTCTTGTCGAGCGCACCCAGCGGCTCGTCGAGCAGCAGCAGTTGCGGCTTCTTGGCCAGGCTGCGCGCCAGCGCGACGCGCTGCTGTTGCCCGCCCGACAGCTGATGCGGCTTGCGCTTGGCGAACTTGCCGAGTTGCGTGAGCTTGAGCATGGCCTCCACCTGCTCGACCACCTTGTCCTTGGGCATGTTCTCGCGTCGCAGGCCGAACGCGATGTTGTCCCACACCGTGAGGTGCGGAAACAGCGCATAACTCTGGAACATCATGTTGATCGGGCATTCATACGGCGACATCTTGGCCAGGTCTTTGCCGTTCAGCAGGATGCGGCCCGAGGTGGCGGTTTCGAACCGCCCCAGCATGCGCAGCAGCGTCGACTTGCCGCAACCGGAAGGCCCCAGCAGGGCGAATATTTCGCCCCGCGCGATCTCGATGCTGACGTCGTTGACGGCCTTGTAGCCGTCGAAATCCTTGACGATGTGCTCGATCTGTAGAAATGGTGGCGCGCTCATGAGAAGGGAATGCTGCTTACAAGCCGGTCTTGAACGAGGTATAGGTGCGCGTCATCAAACGCCGCATGTCGTTGGAGATGGCATCGGGCGCCGACATCTTGGCCATCTCGGCATCGGTGGGGAACACCGTCGGGTTGTTGGCGATATCGGGCTTGATGAACTTGTGCGATTCCTTGTTCGGGTTGGCGTAGAACACCTTGTTCGTCAGCGCCGCATCGACTTCGGGCCGCATGATGTAGTTGATCCACTTGTGTGCGTTGCCGGGGTGGGCCGCGTCCGCCGGGATCACCATCGTGTCGAAGAACAGCAGGCCGCCGGTCTTGGGCACGAAGGCCTGGACGTTCTGGCCGGTCTTGCCGTCGATCGCGCGTTGCCTGGCGATGTTGATGTCGCCCGACCAACCGAGCGCCATGCAGATCGAGCCGCTGGCCATGTCGTTGATGTAGCCCGAGGCACTGAACAGCGTGACGTACGGGCGAATGGTTTTCAGCAGGTTGGCCGCGGCGGAATAGTCACCGGGGTTCTTGCTGTAGGCCGGTTTGCCCAGGTACCACAAGGCCGCAGGAACGATTTCGGTCGGCGAATCGAGGAACGACACCCCGCACGACTTCAGCTTGGAGATGTACTCGGGTTTGAAGGCCAGGTCCCAGATGTTGTCCGGCAGCGGCGCGCCGCCCAGCGCGGCCTTGACCTTGTCGACGTTGATGCCGATGGTCGTGAAGCCCCACAGCCAGTTGACCATGTACTGGTTGCCTGGGTCGAGCTTGGTCAGCGCGGTCTGCACGGTCGGGTCGAGGTTCTTCAAGTTCGGCAACTGCGATTTGTCGAGCTTGCGCAGCAGGCCGCCGTCGGCCTGTAGCTTGGCCCAGTTGCTGGAGGGCACGACGACGTCATAGCCCGTCTTGCCGGCGACCAGCTTGGCGTGAACGATCTCGTTGTTGTCGAAGGTGTCGTAGCGGACCTTGATGCCGGTTTCCTTCTCGAAGTTCTTGATGGTGTCGTCAGCGATGTAGTCGGACCAGTTGTAGATGTTGAGGACCTTTTCTTCTTCTTGCGCCGATGCCGGGGCACTCCACAGCAGTGCGGAGGCGGACAGAATCATTCCGAGGGCGCTGAGCACGGGCTTCATGGGCATTTCCTTCATGTTGAGAGTCTCCAGGTCCGGGTTCACCAAAACAGAACCGGCAGTCTAGGCAATCTGCGGCACGGCGGGACCACAGGCAAACCCCGTGCCATATGGAGCCCCTCGGTCGATGAATACATCGGCCGATCCCCCGAGGGGATGCGGGCCGGCTTGGGAGCGGCCCGGCGCTCGGCCCGCAGCCCCTCGGCCGATGAATACATCGGCCGGCCTTGCAGGCCGCGCTGGGCCTTGCGGCCCGCCCTTCGCCAGGCACGGACAGTCCACTGGACTGTCCGTGTCCGGGCTCAGCCCCCGAGGGGAGAGAGTGGCGCGGCTCCAAGCCGACCTGCGTCGGCTTGGACGCCACGAGCGCCAGTCGCGTCTCGCGACTGGCCGAGGCCGGCTTGGGAGCGGCCCGGCGCTCGGCCCGCTCCAGAGGCTCACAACCACCCGCGTTGCTTCACATCGGCGAGTGTCAGATCGAGGCAGCTGCGGATCAGCGCCACCATCTCGTCGATCTGGGCGCGTGTGATGACCAGCGGTGGCGCGACGATCATGCGGTCGCCCACCGCGCGCATGATCAGCCCGTTGCCGAAGCAGTGGCCGCGGCACAGCATGCCGACTTCCAGCGCGCTGTCGAAGGTCTGGTGGGTGGCCTTGTCCTTGACGATCTGCAGCGCACCCATCAGTCCGCAGGTCTGGGCTTCGCCGATCAACGGATGCCGGCCCAGTGATTCGAACTGCTGGGCCAGGTAAGGCCCGAGGTCGTCGCGCACCTTCTCGACCAGGTGGTCGCGCTGGATCAGCCGGATGTTGGCCAATGCCACCGCGCACGCCACAGGGTGGCCCGAATAGGTGTAGCCGTGGTTGAACTCGCCGCCTTGTTCGATCAGCACCTTGGCGATGCGCTCGCCGACCATCACGCCGCCGAGCGGGATGTAGCCCGAGGTCACGCCTTTGGCGAAGGTCATCAGATCGGGCCGATAGCCGAAGGTCTCGCAGCCGAACCAGTTGCCGGTGCGGCCGAAGCCGCAGATGACCTCGTCGGACACGAGCAGGACGCCGTACCTGTCGCAGATGCGCTGGATTTCAGGCCAGTAGGTGGCCGGTGGAACGATCACGCCGCCGGCGCCTTGCACCGGTTCGCCGATGAAGGCGGCGACCTTGTCGGCGCCCAGCTCCAGAATCTTCTTTTCCAACCATCCCGCAACCTTGAGGCCGAAAGCGTCGCGCGTCATCCCTTGACCGTGCTCGAACCAGAACGGCTGTTCGATGTGCACGATGTCGGGAATCGGCAGGCCGCCCTGTGCATGCATGCCGCTCATGCCGCCCAGCGAGGCGCCGGCCATCGTCGAGCCGTGGTAGCCGTTGATCCGGCCGATGATGACCTTGCGTTCGGGCTGGCCCAGCAGGTCCCAGTAGCGGCGCACCATGCGCACCACGGTGTCGTTGCCTTCCGACCCCGAACCGGAGAAGAACACATGCTGAAACTGCGGCGGCGCGACTTGCGCCAGCAGTTCGGCCAATTCGATGGCGGGTGGCGTGGCGGTCTGGAAGAACGAGTTGTAGAACGCCAGCGTCTTCAACTGCTCGGTCGCCGCGTCGATCAACTCCTGCCGGCCGTAGCCGACGTTGACGCACCACAGGCCGGACATCGCGTCGAGCATCTTGTGGTCCTCGCTGTCCCAGAGGTAGATGTTGTCGGCCTTGACGATGACCCGCGAGCCCTTGTTCGCCAGCGCCTGAAAGTCGGTGAACGGGTGCAGGTAGTGCGCCGCATCGGCGGCTTGCCATTCTTTGGTGCTGCGTGTGATCGTGGACATGGTGCGTTAGAGGTGGGTCATACATGCAACAGCAAATGCTCGCGCTCCCACGGCGAGATCACCTTCATGAACTCGTCGTGCTCGATCTCCTTGACTTCGGAGTACACGGTGATGAACTCCTTGCCCAGCACGTCGTGCAGGTCCTTCTCGTCGGCCATCCAGCCCAGCGCTTCGCTCAGCGAGCGTGGCAGCTGGTACTCCGACAGATAAGCGTCGCCCTTGCATTCGGCCGCCGGCTCGATCTTGTTCTTGATGCCGAGATAGCCGCAGGCCAGGGTGGCCGCCAAGGCCACATACGGATTGGCATCGGCACCGATCACGCGGTTTTCGATGCGCCGCGCGGCGGGTGTGGCCACCGGCGAGCGGATGCCCACCGTGCGGTTGTCGGTGCCCCACTGGATGTTGATCGGTGCGGCAG
>DASQOS010000526.1:0-2466 GCA_035644375.1 Rhizobacter sp. | reverse complement strand
GCTGAAGGCATTGTGGGATGTGCACGAAGAACTCCGCTCCGGTGCCCTGGTCGAATGCCTGCCGGAGTACGGGTGCGACGAGATAGAGTTCTACGCGTGTTATGCCAGCCGCGGGCACATGCCCCGACGGGTTCGAGCCTTCACGACCTTCCTCGGCGAGCAGCTTTCCGCCGCTTCGCATCCAGGCACCTTCGCCTGATCCTGTCTCCGACAGGAATTTGCTTGCCGTCGCGGAGGCAGCGCTTCCCGGATACACCGCCTCTCCGACATCGTGCATGACCAGCATGGTGGTGGTGCCCTCGGTGCCCCAGATGCGCTCGAACTCTTGCTGCGGGTGGCCGCGGGTCAGCGCATCGAGGGCACCGAACGGCTCGTCGAGCAGCGGCACCTCGGGGCCGTCCACGACGCAGCAAAGGGGCTGCACAAAGCAGGCGTGATGGATCAGGTCACGCTGCGCGAATTCGACCGTCTGTGCCTGCCGCCGGTCGCGCGGTTGCAGCCACAGCAAATCAAGCACATCCGCGAAACCTCGCGCGTCAGTCAGGCGGTGTTCGCCCGTCTCCTGAACACCAGCCTTTCGACGGTGCAGAAGTGGGAAATCGGCCAGAAGAAGCCAACGGGCACGGCCCTCAAGTTGCTGCACCTGGTGCGCAGATTCACCGCAAGCCGCGGCGGTGCCGAGTTTCAGGTGCCCCGGCTTCGCAGGCCCGGCTGCGTTGCCTTCGCCTCAGGTGCCGATGCCGGTACGGACGGCCCGAAGCCACATGCGCTCGATTTGTTCGCCGAAATTGATCGGTATCAACTCGATGTCGGGATGTTCTCGCGCATAGACGCGGAACAGTTCATCGGCAAAGGCTTGGCCGATTTCATGGACCCCTTCAAAGTCCAGCATGACGACTTTGAAACGATCGAAGCGGGCGATCAATCGTTTCGCCTGTGATCGAGAGATCAGTTGTTCCTCGCCATAACGGGCAAGTTTCATCGGGACCACGGTCTTGTTGAACCCGTAGTCCTCCGGTGCGTTCATGTAGTCCTCGAAAACAGCCGCCGCCGTGCGCGTGCTGTCAAGTGCAAGCCCCAGGTGGACTGCCGTCCCTTCGGAAAAAACGGCTTCATCGTCTGCGAGCAAATCCTTGTCGACTTTCTCGCGGTGGCTGAAGTTCAGCCCGTTGGCGCTCATTGAAAACCAATCGAACATTCGGCTGGTGAAGAAAACGCCCTCACCGGAGTGTTTGCTTGGATCGGTCGTCAGTTTGCCCTTGGACAACTCGAAGATGGCTTGGCGGAGATCCGCCAAACCGAGCGCATCCGTGATCTTCTTGAAGATGCCAATGCCGTCATCAGAAACAACCAATCGGACATCTGTCTGATCTTGCGTCAGGTAGATGAATACGTGGGCGCCCCCAGAGTGGTCAATGGCGTTGTTCACCATTTCGGTGAAGCCATGGTGAACAATATTGCGCACATTGGGAGAGAGGTTCACGTAAGGAGCGAACAGCTGCTCCCACGGCACGTCTTCTTCAAGACCCTTTAACGGCAAGAGGGCCGAAAGGCGGCGCATATATCCAGGGCCATAGACCGGATGCGTCGAAGGGCCGCTGCGTGACACCCAACCGTCTCGCTCCAGTCGCTGGATATAGCGATTCGCCGTGACGCGTGAGACCTGATACCGATCGCAGTACAACCGGCTCAAATCGCGTGGGTGCTCGGTCACGTCCTGGGTGACGGTCCGTAGCAACTCTTCGTATTCAATGAAGCGAGGAGCAACCATGTCATGCCATGTTGTTAACCTTCGGGATCATAGTTGTTAACCTTGCACCAAGCCAGAGTTCGGGAGCGAGCGAGGGGACGCGTCAATCCACCCGAATGAACTGGCGCCGCACATGATCGCGCTCCAGCAGCTCGAAGTGCCACCACTCGTTCTCGATCCCGTTGAAGCCTCCGGCGCCCATCACCCGGCGCAGCAACTCGCGCTGCTGCACTTGCGGCGGCGTGAGCACGGCGCTGGCCAGGTGCTGCGCCTCCAGCCGCGGGTGCGAGACCTCGGTCATCTCGTCGAAGCCGCTGCCCATGTCGAGCTCGCGTCCCTGGGCATCGATCAGCGTGGCGTCCAGCGCCATGCCGAACGAATGGATGGAGCCGAGCGCCGGGTCGGCCACGTACTGGCGCAGGCCGGTGCCGTCCAGGTGATCCCACAGCTGGATCTGCACGCGGTGCGGGCGCAGCGCATCGAGGATCAGCAGGCGCTGGCCGGGCGCTTCTTTTTCCAATCGGGCGACGCAGCGCGCCAGCCCTTCGGCCGCCAGCCGGTGCAGCCAGCCGCAGTTCAGGTTGCCATAGAGGTTGCGGCCGACGAAGTTGCGAACGCCGGCGTAACGCAGGTCGACCGCCAGGTGGCCGATCGAGCGCAGGCTGCGAAAGTCGGGGTGGGTGGCAATGTCCTCGCAGCGCATGGGATGAAGGGTG
>DASQOS010000525.1:0-2126 GCA_035644375.1 Rhizobacter sp. | reverse complement strand
CGCTACGACATCGCCTACCAGCAGTGCATGTACGCCAAGGGCAACCAGATCCCCGGCAGCCGCTATGCAGCCCAGTACCCCCCGGGCTACAGAACCGCCCCGGCACCGGTCCCGCCCACGCCGTCCCCATCCCCGCCCCAGCAGCCGCCGGCCGGCGTCCAGCCGCCACCGGTTCGCTAGCATTCACCGGGAGTTCCGCATGAACCGCCTCGCACACTGTCTTCGCATCCTCGGCTTGGCTGCTGCCGTCGCGTTCGGCCTGGCCGCCGCAGGGACCGCCAACGCCTATCCGCGCGGCCACGCGCACATCGGTGTCTGGGTGGGCGGGCCGTTCTGGTGGGGTGGCCCTTACGCCTACTACCCCTACTCGTATCCGTATGTCGAGAGCGAGGTCATCGTGCAGCAGCCGGCCGAGCCGGTCTTCGTCGCGCCCAGCGCCGCGCAGCAGGCGCCCACCTGGTACTACTGCCGCGAAGCGCGGATGTACTACCCCTACGTGAACCAGTGCCCGGGCGGCTGGCAGGAAGTGCCGGCCAGGCCGCCTCCCAACCCATGAGCCGGCCGGGCCGCCCCCAGGGCGAATTCCGGAGTGCGCAGCACGAAGGTACTCCAGTGAGCGCCGCGGCCATCACGGCGCACTGACCCACGCATTCCGATTACACCGCCCAGCGCAACGCGCGCACCGGGTGCGTCGCCCCCCCCAGCGAGGCCTCTGCCTCGGCATCGAGGCGTTCGGGCTGTTGCAGCACGCGTTCGAGGATGCGCTCTTCATGGGCGGCAAACGCCGGACCGCGGTGGCGCGGACGCGGCAGCGCGATGCGCTCGTCCAGCGCAATGCGGTGCGCTTCGATCAGCACCACGCGGTCAGCCAACGCAATCGCTTCGGAAACGTCGTGGGTCACCAGCAGCGCGGTGAACCCGTGGCGCTGCCACAGTCGCTCGATCAGGCGGTGCATTTCGATGCGGGTCAGCGCATCCAGTGCGCCCAGCGGTTCGTCCAGCAGCAGCAGGCGCGGCGTGTGCACCAGCGCGCGCGCCAATGCAACCCGCTGCCGCTGGCCGCCCGACAGCAGCGCCGGCCAGTCGCCGGCGCGGTCGGCCAGGCCCACTTGCGACAAGGCCTCGCGTGCACGTTCCTTCACATCTGCGCCTTGCAGGCCGAGCGCCACGTTGTCGAGCACGCGCTTCCACGGCAGCAGCCGTGCGTCCTGGAACATGAGGCGGGTGTCGGTCTGCGGACGCGACTGGGCGTTCCCGTCCAGCCGGATTCGCCCTTGGTCCGGCGCTTCCAGCCCGGCCAGCAGGCGCAGCAAGGTGCTCTTGCCACAGCCGCTGCGACCGACGATGACGATGAACTCGCCCGGCGCGATCTGCAGATCGACCTGGCGCAGCACTTCGCGCTCGCCATAGCGCTTGGCCAACTTGTCGACCTGAACGGCCGCACCGCCACCGCCCTTCAAGGCCGAGACGCGAGGTGTCACCAGGCGTGCCGGCGACGTGGCGCCACGCAGCGGTGTCAAAGCCAGCGAACCGGCCTGGAGTTGAATCGGGGAATGGCTCATCGCTTGCCTCGTCGTCAGCGCGGCAAGCCGGGCTGGTAGCCCGGGTGCCAACGCAGCCACCAGCACTCCAGCCCTTTGGCCGCCACGTCGGCCAGCTTGCCCAGCAAGGCATACAGCAGGATCCCGACCAGCACCACGTCGGTCTGCAGGAACTCGCGCGCGTTCATGGTCATGTAGCCGATGCCGTTCTGCGCCGAAATGGTTTCGGCCACGATCAGCAGCACCCACATCAGACCGAGCGAGAAGCGCACACCCACCAGGATGGACGCCACCGACCCCGGCAGGATCACCTGCGTGTAGAGCCGCCAGCCGCTCAACCCGTAGCTGCGTGCCATCTCGATCAGGCCCTTGTCGACCGAACGGATGCCATGGAAGGTGTTGAGATAGAGGGGAAAGAAGACGCCGAACGCCACCAGGAACAGCTTGGCCGATTCGTCGATGCCGAACCACAAGATGACCAGCGGGATCAAGGCCAGAGCGGGGATGTTGCGGATCATCTGCAGCGTGGTGTCGAGCAGCATCTCGGCGGCGCGGAAGCTGCCGGTCAACAGCCCGAGCAACAGG
>DASQOS010000524.1:0-5450 GCA_035644375.1 Rhizobacter sp. | reverse complement strand
TGTCGCGCCGCTCAGTCAGGATGCTTGGCGAACGCTTCAAACGGTGCTGCATGAAGAGTTCTCGCACTTCGCGGAAGAGGCGTATCACGAGACAAACCGCTGGCTGATTCAGCAGCGTGTGCTGCCCGACATCGATCTGCGTCCTTTCATTCGGCGAGCCCGCAATTCGCACGTCGCTTCCGCCAGCGGCGCCTCTTCTCTGGGTGCGCCGGTGAGCGCGCCGGCTCAGATGCCCAACACCAGCGGGTTCAGCCGGCTCAGCAATGTCGGCGAAGAAACACGCATGATGACGCGGGCCGGCGGTTTTGCCCGTGGCTCCGACCACGCGGAAGCGGTGTTGGGCCGGCTCAACCGGCTGGTCGGGCGGCAACTGCCCGACTTCGCCGGTACGGCGCAGATGCCGGCCGCCTCACCCGCGCTGAAGTCGGCCATCGCGGAAGCCCAGCAGGGTATCCAGCGACGTTTGACCACCAGTGGCGGTCGAATTGCCGAAGGCCCGGTCAGCACGCCGGCACTGCTGGAAGAACTTCAGCAGCGCAAACAGGCACTGAAACGAGCCGCTGCGACGCCGGTGGAACGCGCCACGATCGAGATCGTGGCCTTGCTGTTTCAAAGCATCCTGACCGAGGAGCGCATTCCAGCCGTGGTGCGTGTCTGGTTTGCCCGCTTGCAGATGCCAGTCCTTCGTGTGGCTGTCGGGGAGCCCGACTTCTTTGCCACCGTCGACCATCCGGCGCGCCGACTGATCGACCGCATGGGCGCTTGTGTGATGGGCTTCGATGCCACCAGCCGAGCGGTGGCCGATACGCTGGAAAAGGAAATCAAGCGGGTGGTTCAGGTCGTCGAAGCCTATCCCGATACCGGGCGCCGTGTTTTTCAGACCGTGTTGACGGAGTTCGAGAAGTTTCTCGAGCACTATTTCAAGAATGAGAACGAAACCACGCGCAAAGGGGTTTCGTTGGCACAGCAGGTCGAGCAGCGTGAAACCTTGGCCATTCAGTACACGATCGAGCTGCGCAAGATGCTGAACGAGGTTCCGGTGCAGGAAGGCGTTCGCGAGTTTCTGTTTCAAGTCTGGGCCGATGTGATGGCGATGACGGCCGTCAAAAGTGGTGCGCAAAGCGTCGAGACCAAGGCAATGAAGCGTGTGGCTGCGGACCTGATCTGGTCGGCCAGTGCCAAGGTGTCGCGCGAGGAGCGCGCCGACGTCATTCGCCGCCTGCCGCCGTTGCTGAAGACCCTGCGTGAAGGTATGGACCACGCGGGCGTGTCAGCAGAACGGCAAGACGAACACATCCAGCGATTGAACAATTCATTGGCTGCCGCCTTCACGGCCAAAACAGCAGCCATTCCCCAAGAACGCCTGGAAGAGCTGATGGTGCGTTTGGAGACCCTGGAAGAGCTGTTGCCCGAGTCGGAAGATCTGGAAATCGACGAGTCGCTGGTGCTGGACCTGTCAGGGCATGAAAGCTCCGAACTCGAAGTGGTGGGCGAGGGCGGTTCCATGCCCACACCGGCCATGCTCGCGTGGGCCCGCGAGCTGCAGGTCGGCGGCTGGTACATGCTCGACTACCGCAGCCGCAATGAAGCCGTGCAACTGGTGTGGCAGGGCATGCGCCGGCAGTTGACCTTGTTCGTGTCACCGCATGGGCGTGGCATTCTGTTTCAGCAACATCGGCTGGCGGCTTTTCTACAAGCGGGGCTGCTGCTGCCGGCTCAGGACGAATCGCTCACGGTGCGCGCGACACGCAGCGCGTTGGCCAAACTCGACGTGGACCCGGGCCGTTTGTTGAACTGAAAAGTGCGCCAGCAAAAAGCCGCCTTCAAGGCGGCTTTTTGCTGCGGAAAAGGGCTTCAATGGATCAGGCGATCGGCCTCGTCCACGAACAACTCGTCCAGGATCAACGCGTCAGGTTCTTCGCCCAGGCTCCAGAACACCATCAGCACGATGATCTTCAGATCCTCCAGGTCCACGGGGCCGCCAGGGATGGCGGTGGCGCGGTCGACGACCATCTCTCGCATGGGAGGCGGCAACACACCGGCAGATTCGAGAAAACTCACGAAGCCGATGCAGTCCTCGCCCAGATGTTCTTGCTCGGCCGGAGAATAAACCCGCAGGCTCAAGCGATTCTGTTCACCTGAATAGGACAGTGCGGTGGTGGCCAGGCCATCCAGCCAGGACAAAGCTTCTTCGATCTCTTCCGACTCGAAACCGATTGCCGTCAGCTTGCGCGTCAGCTGCGCATGATCGGGGCAGGCGTCCGGGCGCCAGTAGTTTTCGTACAGGTAGACAAGCACGTCAAACATGAATGCACTATACCCCAGCGCCTGTTGACGACGGGCTAAAAAAAGCCCGTTGACTGCCAAGCAATGCAGTCGCCGGGCCGTTCATTCGCAAGCGATCAACCAATCACCACGCGTTGAAACAGCTGTCCCGGCAGCCGGGCCACTTGGCCCGTCAATTCAAGGTCCAGCAGACGTGCGTTCAGTTCAGAAGCGGGCCAGCCCGTGCGGGCCACCAGCGCATCCAGCGTGACGGGACCGAATCCCAGCGCATCGAGCAGCGGGTCGGGACTCTCGTCGGAAGCGGTCGCTGGCTCTGTCATGGGATGACCGTGATGCGCCAAGTTCAGTTCTTCCAGAATATCTTGCGCACTGTCGACCAGCTTGGCGCCTTGCTTGATGAGTACATGACAACCGCGCGATTGCGGCGAATGAATCGAGCCGGGGACGGCGAACACGTCGCGCCCCGCTTCGACAGCCAGGCGCGCAGTGATCAACGAGCCGGACTGCAATGCGGCTTCAATCACCAGAGTGCCCTTCGACAAGCCGGCAATGACGCGATTTCGTTGTGGAAAATTTTGTGGCAGCGGTGGTGTGCCGAGCGAGTACTCGCTGACGATCAACCCCTGGGTCGCAATCTGATGTGCCAGCTCGAGATGTCGGCGTGGATAGACGCGGTCCAGGCCGGTTCCCACCACCGCCAGCGTGCGGCCGGGTCCCAACAGCCCACCCTGGTGCGCCGCGCCGTCAATGCCCATGGCCATGCCCGAGACCACTGTCAGACCTGCATGGCTCAGCTGCGACGAGAACGCGCGCGCACTTTCGGTGCCTTGCGGCGTGGGATTGCGACTGCCCACGACTGCGAGGCTGGGTGCTTGCAGCAAGCCGATGTCGCCTTGTCCATAGATCAGCAAAGGTGGGTCGGCTGTTTCGAGCAGAGCGGCGGGGTAGCGAGGATCTCCCAGCGGGACCACATGTCGGGGCGATGGCTCCGATCCTTCCTGCAACCAACGGGTCGTCGCCTCGATGAGCTCGACGAGCGTTTCAGGCAACGAAGCGAGTGCCGAGGCGACACCCGCTCCGGCAACTTCACGCTGGGCTCCCGTGGGAGCGCTGAAAACGGACTGCGGCGAGCCGAAGGCTGCCAGCAACTTGCGAGCGGACTCGCGGCCTACGCCTGGTGTTTCGAGCAGCCGCAGCCAGGCGGCAAGCTCATCTTGATCCATCGAGCGGACGGAGATTCTCGGCTGTCTGCCGGATGCTCAGCCGATCAGGGCTGCGTGAACCGATCTCCAGGCCGAACCGGCTCTTGAACCGACAGGACCAAAGCGTAGGACATGCGGTTGAACACACGGAACACGAACAAAGCCCCATGGCGCTCGTCCGGCAGTTGGATGGTTTCCCGCCCTGCGTTGGTCCGGTCGACCACGTGTTCTCCCTTGCGCCACAGAGCCAGCACATGACCGGTCTCTACGCCATCACGGCTGCCGCGGTTCAACGCGACGATCTGGTTCTGGCCTGCCACGTCCGAATCGCCATAAATCGACGCGATCTGTCCGCTGAGCGCGGCTTGCGGCGCATGCGGCACGTAGTTGATGAATTGGCGTGCCGGAACCGGAGACAAGCGGTCGCCGGTCAAGATTTCTTGACGCACGCTGGTCAATGTGAAGGTGTCTGGAATCACGTCGCCTGTGTCAGACGTGCCGCCCCTGCGGGTGTATTCGGCGATGCCCAGGTATTTGGCTTCGTACCCCAAAACTTCACGCGTGCTTGGATCGAGCAAAGGCTGCGGTTCACGGAAGACACGAAAGTTACGATTTGCCGCCAAATCGCCGCGCACGTAGGCCAAATCACCGCGCGACAGCAACACCCGGCCTTCTTGGGCGGCCACGACACGCGGCGCCCTGGCCAATTCATTCTCATCAAAGATCACCGCTTCGTTCAAAAACGGCTCAATCGCATTCAGCGAGATGGAGGGGATGCCGTTCAACACGTCACTGCTGCGAACGCGCGGTGACAGTCGACCGGAGGCGCCGGCATCACCAATGCCTTGGCCGACACGCAGGCGCGCCCGTCCGTCGGTTTTGTCGAGTACCAGCACCTGTCCGGGGTAGATCAGGTGGGGGTTGCGGATTTCATCCATGTTCATGCCCCACAGCTCGGGCCAACGCCACGGGCTGGTCAGGTACATCTTGGAGATGTCCCACAGCGTGTCGCCGCTCTTCACGGTGTAGGCGTCGGGGGCGTTGGCCGCCAAGTCAGACAGTGGGACGCCAGCGGCCGCGATTCTCTGGGCTGTTGAGCGCTGGCCCGCCGTGATGGGCAGGTTGGCCGCACTCTGCGCCTGGGCGACAAGGCAAGCCCCGAGGGTCAGGCTCAGTGCGGTAGCCCGGGAGAGAGTCAGGGCAAAACGGTTGCGTCGGGTCATGAAGTTATGTCTCCGGTCGCACAGGCAGCACAATGCTGAACTGCACGGTTACTGAGCCGAGCACGCCGTGGTGGCCGCAAATCGGCAAAAATCTTCAATCAGTTTCACAGATTCTGCCTCTAAACCCTTGATATCGCAACGAAAGTCACCCCACGTTGCCTTCGGTGTGAAGCCTGTCACGCCGGACGACGTTGTGAACTGTCTACAGCCCGGAGCCCGCTCTGGCGAGACCTTCCCGGCACCCAGGGATGCCTGATCAAACATGTCCAAGCTGTCCATTCTTCGCTATCCCGATCCGCGTCTGCATACCGTCGCCAAACCCGTGGCCCACGTGGATGAGCGCATTCGCAAGCTCGTCGACGACATGCTCGAAACCATGTACGCCGCCGATGGCATCGGCTTGGCGGCAACCCAGGTCGACGTGCACGAGCGGGTCATCGTGATCGACACGGCCGACGCGCAGGCCGGACCGCACGTGTTGATCAACCCCGAATTGATCGCTGTCAGCGACGAAATGAGCCTGGGCGACGAAGGCTGCCTGTCGGTTCCCGCCATTTACGACAAGGTGCCGCGGCACGTCCGTGTCACCGTGCGCGCGCTCAACCGTGCTGGCGAAACTCACGAGTTCGAAGCGGACGGGCTGCTCGCCGTGTGCGTACAGCATGAGATGGATCACTTGATGGGCAAGGTATTCGTCGAGTACCTGAGCCCGCTCAAGCGCGAACGCATCAAGGTCAAG
>DASQOS010000523.1:0-2521 GCA_035644375.1 Rhizobacter sp. | reverse complement strand
AGGCGCCGAAGGATTTGTTCTCGGAGTTCGACCACACCGCACCCGAGAACTTGCCTTCAGGCGACGTGAAGTACCACCAGGGGTTCTCCAGCGATGTGTCCACCGAAGGCGGCCCGGTGCACCTGAGCCTGTCGTTCAATCCATCGCACCTGGAAATTGTCAACCCGGTCGTCGAAGGATCGGTCAAGGCGCGCCTTGACCGCCGTGGCGACAAGGACGGCAGCACAGTATTGCCTGTCCTGGTCCATGGCGACGCTGCGTTCGCAGGCCAGGGCGTGGTGATGGAAACGCTCGCCTTGGCGCAGACGCGCAGCTATTTCACCGGCGGCACGGTACACATCGTCATCAACAACCAGATCGGTTTCACGACCAGCGATCCGCGCGACAGCCGTTCGACCTTGTACTGCACCGACGTCGTCAAGATGATCGAAGCGCCGGTCTTGCATGTGAACGGTGACGACCCCGAGGCTGTCGTGCTGTGCACGCAACTGGCGCTCGACTATCGCCAGCAGTTCAGGAAAGACGTGGTGGTCGACATCGTCTGTTTCCGCAAGCTCGGCCACAACGAGCAGGACACGCCGGCGCTGACCCAGCCGCTGATGTACAAGAAAATCGCGCAGCATCCGGGCACGCGCCGCCTGTATGGCGACAAGCTCGTGGCCCAGGGAACGTTGACCGCAGAGGCCGTGGAAGAGTCCGTGAAAGCTCTGCGCGTCGCGATGGACGCCGGCAAGCTCACCGTGGACCCCGTGCTGACCAACTACAAGAGCAAGTACGCGGTGGATTGGGCTCCGTTCCTCAACCGGAAGTGGACCGACTCGGCCGAGACAGCTTTGCCTTTGTCAGAAATTCGTCGCCTGGCTGAGCGCATCACGACGGTCCCGCCCAAGTTCAAGGCGCATCCGCTGGTCGAAAAGGTGCTTGCCGACCGCGCCGCGATGGGCCGTGGCGAGATCAACGTCGACTGGGGCATGGCCGAGCACTTTGCCTACGCCTCGCTGGTGGCCAGCGGCTACCCGGTGCGCCTGTCGGGTGAAGACTCCGGACGCGGCACCTTCAGCCACCGCCATTCGGTGCTGCACGACCAGAACCGCGAACGCTGGGACGAAGGCACCTGGACGCCGCTCGAGCACATCGCCGACAACCAGGCGCCGTTCGTCGTCATCGATTCGCTGCTGTCCGAAGAGGCTGTGCTCGGCTTCGAGTATGGCTACGCCAGCGCCGACCCGAACACCTTGGTGATCTGGGAGGCGCAGTTCGGCGACTTCGTCAACGGCGCCCAGGTGCTGATCGATCAGTTCATCGCGTCGGGGGAAGTCAAGTGGGGCCGAGCCAACGGGTTGGTGCTGCTGTTGCCTCATGGTTATGAAGGCCAGGGCCCGGAGCATTCGTCTGCCCGCCTGGAGCGCTTCATGCAGCTGGCGGCAGACAACAACATGCAGATCGTGCAGCCGACCTCGGCCAGCCAGATCTTCCACGTGCTGCGCCGGCAGATGGTGCGCCAGTTCCGCAAGCCGCTGGTCGTCATGACGCCCAAGTCGCTGTTGCGCGCCAAGGACGCATCGTCCCCGTTGTCGGAGTTCACGCGTGGCGAGTTCCGCACCGTCATCGGCCCGGCCCGCGACCAGATCGACGCCGACAAGGTCAAGCGCCTGATCGCGTGCTCGGGCAAGGTGGCTTACGACCTGATGAAACGCTGCGACGAGAAAAAGACCACCGATGTGGCCATCGTGCGTGTCGAGCAGCTCTATCCCTTCCCGCACAAGGCGTTTTCGGCTGAGCTGAAACGCTTTCCCAATGCCGTCGATGTTGTCTGGTGTCAGGATGAACCGCAGAACCAGGGTGCCTGGTTCTTCGTTCAGCACTACATCCACGAGAACATGAACGAAGGGCAGCGGCTCGGTTATGCCGGCCGTCCGGCCTCTGCCTCGCCGGCAGTGGGCTACGCCCATCTTCACCAAGAGCAACTGAAGGCCTTGCTGGACCAGGCCTTCGGCAAGCTCAAAGGCTTTGTGCTGACCAAGTAATGGACATCGCGGACTCCCGCTGCGGTTCTCGCTCCCGTTGAAGCGACATTGGCTTGCGTCTGTTCAACGCCGCGTCTACACGATGCAGTCCCGTACTTTCCCCGAAAGAAAAATGACATGGCAATCGTAGAAGTCAAAGTTCCGCAACTGTCGGAATCGGTCGCAGAAGCCACCTTGCTGCAATGGAAAAAGAAGCCCGGTGAAGCCGTGGCGATGGACGAGATCCTGGTCGAAATCGAAACCGACAAGGTCGTTCTGGAAGTGCCGGCACCTGCCGCTGGCGTGATGGCTGAACTCGTGAAGGCCGATGGCGAGAGCTGCACCAGCGACGAAGTCATCGCCCGGATCGACACGGAGGGCTCCGCAAAGGTCGGTGCGCCGGCTGCCAAAACGTCGGCCGCCAGCCCGGCAGCTGCGGCCGCAGCCGGGGTGCAAGGTGGCAGCAAGGGCGAGGTCGCCATGCCGTCGGCTGCCAAGCTGATGGCCGACAACAA
>DASQOS010000522.1:0-7736 GCA_035644375.1 Rhizobacter sp. | reverse complement strand
CAACGTGCTGCCGGGCGAGGTGTTCATCGGCCGCCGCTATGCCAAGCCATCCGCCATCTACATCATCGCCGGCGTCGGCAGCACCAAGTTCTTTCAGCAACGCGAGCAGACCTTCAACGTCGGCTTCGGCGCACGCGTGTTCCTGTCCGACTGGGCCGCGCTGCAACTCGACATGCGCGACCACATCTTCTCGCTCGATCTGCTGGGCAAGCGCGAAAGCACGCAAAACCTCGAGCTGACCGGCGGCCTGACGTTCTTCTTCTGACAGGTGTCTTCGATGATTGCCCCATTGCACAAGCCTCTGCGTCGCGCTTCACGGGTGTTGCTCGGTCTGCTGCTGGCCACCGGCCTGGGTGCCGGCGCCGCTGCAGCGCCCGTGGCAGTGTCGGCGCCGGCACCCGATTTCACCCTGCGTTCGATGAACGGACCCAACCTGCGCCTGAAAGAACAGCGCGGCCAGGTTGTCCTGATCAATTTCTGGGCCACCTGGTGTGCGCCCTGCCGCAAGGAAATGCCGCACCTGAACCGGCTTTACGACAAGTACCGTGCCTCCGGTTTCGTGTTGCTGGGCGTCAATGTGGATGACGACGCGCGCAATGCCGTCGACGTGGCGGCCCAACTCGGCGTCAAGTTTCCTGTTCTGCTCGACACCGACAAGAAAGTCAGCCACCTGTACGACCTGAATTCGATGCCCAGCACCGTGGTGATCGACCGTGACGGCCGCGTGCGCTACCTGCACCGTGGCTACCTGGATGGCTACGAGGTCACCTACGACCAGCAGATCCGGCAATTGCTGAAAGAATGAACATGCTGCAACGCCCCCGGCTTCTCGCGATCGGCTTGCTGTGCGCCGCGTCGCTGTTGAGCGCTTGCGCCCCGATCGAACCCTGGGTCAAGCCCTATGAACGCGAGCGCCTGGCCGATCCGATGATGAAACCGTCGCGCGACAGCCTGGCCGAAAAGCACCGCACACACGTGTCCGAGGTGCGCGAAGGCGCGCGCGGCGCCACCGGCGTGCAGGGAGGCGGCTGTGGCTGCAACTAGGCCAAAGGAAACGCCGGGCCGTTCCCAAGTTTGCTTTGCTCCCCTCGGGGGGCGGACGTGCGAAGCGCGGCCTTGGGGCTCACATCCGACCAAAGCTGCGCCGTTGTGGCGCGGCATGCGCTGCGTGATGCGGGTGCTGGCCGCGTTGAAGCGCCGCCGTGCCTACAGCCTGCGGGTTCACGCCACCGCCCAGGCCACGGCCCAGGTGGCCGGGGTGATCGGTGGCGTCTTGGCGGGCGGTAGCGCGCAGGCGGTCGACCTGCCCGAAGACCGTGCCGATGCGATGTACCACCTGTACAAGGGCGGCGGCCTGACGGCCTCCGGCCCGGCCCTGCTGGTGCGCAAGAAGATGAGCGACAGCCTGTCGCTGAACGCCGCGTACTACGTCGACATGGTCAGCAGTGCGTCGATCGACGTCGTGACCACCGCGAGCCCGTTCAAGGAACAGCGCAACGAATACACCCTGGGCGCGGACTTCGTCTACCACGACGCATTGGTCACGCTGGCCACCACCTACAGCAAGGAACCCGACTACACCGCCAACAGCACCAGCCTGGACGTGTCGCAAGAGGTGTTCGGCGGCATGACCACCGTGAGCATGGGCTACAGCCGCGGCAACGATGTCGTCCTGAAGAAGAACGATGCGCTGTTTCGAGACACTGCGCAGCACTGGAGATACCGGCTGGGCGTGACACAGATTCTCAGCCCGCGCTGGCTGATGAGCCTCAACGCCGAAGCCGTGTCGGACAGCGGTTTTCTCGGCAGCCCCTACCGCACGGCACGGCTGTTCGGTTCCACCGTCAAGGAAAACGACCCGAGCACCCGCACCAGCCGCGCCGTCAATCTGCGCGCCGTCGGCGATGTCAGCGGCGAAACCGGCGGGCGCAGCTCGGTGCGCGCCGACTACCGTTACTTCTGGGACACCTGGGACATCAAGGCCAACACCCTGGAAGTCGGCTACAGCCGCTACTTCCGCGACTCCTTGCTCGGCGATGTCTACCTGCGCTGCTACAGCCAGGGACATGCGCTGTTCTACAGCGACGACGCCCCCGTCAGCACGACCTACATCTCGCGCAACCGGCAGCTCAGCACCTTCAAGAGCACGTCTCTCGGCACCAAGGTGACCTATGCCGTGGCCAGCGTGCGCGGCCAATACGACGTGAAGCTCAACGCCGCCTACGAGCTGGTGCGTTATCGCTTCAGCGATTTCACCGTCATCCGGACCGGCGAAGCCTACAAGCTGAACGCCAGTGTGATTCAGCTCTTTATGTCGGCAACCTTCTGAAAAGGTGCATCGAATGTTCCAACGATCTTTGAGAGTTTTCGTGGCGGCGCTGCTGCTCGGTCTGACAGCCGCAAGGTTCGCAGCGGCGGCGGATGCACCTGCGGCAGCCCCCGCCGCGGCCAGCGCGCCGGCAGACGGCCTCGACAGCCGAATTCAAGACGTGAAGGGCGACGTCATCCGCCTCAACCGCGACCTGCTGGTGCTGGAAGAAGAGTTGCTGTTTCCCGCCAACACGCAGGTCGCCTTGTTCGTCTCGATGGACGTGGGCAAGTTGTTCGAGCTCGATTCCGTGCAGGTGAAGCTCGACGACAAGGTGGTCACCACCTACCTCTACACGCCGGCCGAAGTGAAGGCCCTGCACCGCGGCGGCGTACAGCGCGTGTACATCGGCAACCTGAAAGCAGGCGAACACACGCTGGTGGCGTTCTTCACCGGTGGCGGGCCGCACGAGCGCGACTACAAGCGCGGCGCCACCCTCAAGTTCGACAAGGGCACCGACCCCAAGTACATCGAACTGCAGATCAAGGACTCCACCGGCAAGCTGCAGCCGGAGTTCGACGTCAAGGTCTGGTAAGCCACTTCGACCCCCCTCTTCCCATGCCCTTGCGGACCACTTTCCGGAATGCCGCGCGCTTGGCCGGCGCCGCCTTGGCGGCATCGGCCATCGCCGCGGGGCCGGCCGTGGCGGCCGATCCCGTGAACAGCCACCCGCTCAAGGACCCGCACTACGGTGATGTCCTGTTCCACTTCTATCAAGAGCACTACTTCACCTCGATCACCCGCCTGATGGTGTCGCAGCACTTCAAGCGCGTCGACCACCACGTCGACGAGGCCGAACTGCTGCGCGGCGGCATGCTGCTGTCCTACGGCCTGCACCGCGAAGCCGGTGACATCTTTGCCGGCCTGATCGAAAAAGGCGCCGAACCCCCGGTGCGCGACCGCGCCTGGTTCTTCCTGGCCAAGATCCGCTACCAGCGCGGTTTTCTCGCGGCAGCCGAAGACGCGCTCGGCCGCATCGAGAACCACCTGCCGCCCGAACTCGAAAACGAACGCGTGCTGCTGAAGGCCAGCCTGCTGATGGCGCGTGCCGACTACGCCGCTGCCGCGGCCGTGCTGAAGGGTGTGACCGGCAAGACGGGTGCAGGCCCGTACGCACGCTACAACCTGGGCGTGGCCCTGATCAAGAACGGCGACATCGCCGGCGGCTTTGCTTTCCTCGACGCGCTGGGCACGGCCGCCACGCCAGCGGTGGTCGTGGGCCAGGAAAACCCGGCCACCGAAGAATTTCGCAGCCTGCGCGACCAGGCCAATGTGGCGCTCGGATTCACCGCGCTGCAGTACAACAACCCCTCGGCCGCCCGGATCTACCTGGAGCGTGTGCGCCTGGATGGCATGCACAGCAACAAGGCGCTGCTCGGGTTCGGCTGGGCCGCCGCGGCGTTGAAGCAACCCGACCAGGCCTTGGCGCCGTGGACGGAGCTCGCGCAACGCGACCCGAGCGACTCGGCCGTGCTCGAGGCGCGCATCGCGGTCCCTTACGCGTATGCCGAATTGAAAGCCTTCGGCCCGGCGCTGGACGGCTACAACGAAGCCATCGCCGCGTTCGAGCGCGAGCGCGTCGGCCTGGACGAGTCGATTGCCGCGATCCGCGCCGGCAAGCTGGTCGACGGCCTGCTGGAACGCAACCCCGGCGAAGAAATGGGCTGGTTCTGGAACATCCGTGAGCTGCCCGACATGCCGCACGTGGGCCACCTGGCACCGGTGCTGGCCCAGCACCAATTCCAAGAGGCCTTCAAGAACCTGCGGGACCTGCGCTTTCTGTCGAAGAACCTGGCGCAGTGGCAAGACAACATCGGCGTGTTCAGCGACATGCTGGCCAATCGGCGCCAAGCCTTTGCCGAACGGCTGCCCGACATCCGCAAGCGCGCGGGCGCGGGCGCGAGCGGGCTTGGTGCGCTGAAGCAGCAGGCCGATGCGCTGGCAACCGACGTTGCCCGCGTCGAAGCCGACGCCGACGCCGCCGCGCTGGCCGATGCCAGGCAACGCGACATGCTGGCGCGGCTGGCCCGCGCACGCGCGACGCTGGCCACGATGGGCGACACGCCCGAGGCCGACGCCGCGCGCGCGCGCTACCGGCTGGTCTCCGGCGCGCTCACCTGGCAGCTGGCGCAAGAGTTTGCGCAGCGGCTGTGGGACGCCAAGAAATCCCTGCAGACGATCCGCGCCGCGCTCGCCGACGCCGTGCGCAGCGACGCCGCGCTGGCGCAGGCGCAGCACGACGAGCCGCTGCGCTTCGACGCATTTGCGGCGCGCATTGCCGAACTCGACCCCCGCATCAAGGCCTTGATCCCGCGCGTGGCGGCGCTCGGCCAGGAACAGCAGCAGGCGGTTCAGGAACTGGCGGTGGCCGAACTGGAACGCCAGAAAGAACGCCTCGCCGCGTATACCGTCCAAGCGCGCTTTGCGGTGGCCCAGCTATACGACCATGCGGCCCAGAAAGAGACAGGCCATGCGCCCAAGCCATAGTCTGCTTCTCGCCGGCGTCGTGAGCGGGCTGTGCGCGTGCGCGGGTCCGCTCCTCTACACGCCGGATGAAACGCCGACGCTGCAGGCCCTGGCCGACAAGAAAGTCGTCGTGCCGCCCGACACCGGCGTGGTGGCCGACGAAAACAAGGCCATCGCAGCCTACAGCGCCTTCCTCGACGTCGCGCCCAAAGCGGCACAACGCTCCGAAGCGATGCGGCGCCTGGGCGATCTGGAAATGGACAGCGCCGACAACCGCTTTGCCGCGGGCGACGGCAAGGTCGACGCCACCGACTACCGCGCGGCGATCGGGCGCTACCAGACCTTCCTGACGACCTATCCCAAAGACCCGGGCAATGACCGCGTGCTCTATCAACTGGCACGCGCCTACGAACAAAACGGCCAGCTCGAGGTCGCGCTGAAGACGCTCGACCGCCTGGTGACCGAGTACCCGCAGACGGCCTACCGCGACGAAGCGCATTTCCGCCGCGGCGAAATGCTGTTTGCCACACGCGACTACGTCCGGGCAGAAAAAGCCTTCGCCACGGTCCTGAGCGGCGACAAGAGCAATGTCTACCAGGAGCGCTCGCTGTACATGCAAGGCTGGTCGCTGTTCAAACAAGGCCGCCTCGAAGACGCCTTGCACCCGTTCTTCGGTGTGCTCGACCTGAAGCTGGCCAAGCTCGGATCGGAGAACGATGGCGAGCTCGAATCGCTGACCGACCTGACCCGGGCAGACCGCGAACTGGTGGAAGACACGTTCCGCGTGATGAGCCTGTGTTTGCAGAACCTGCAAGGCGCCGATTCGATCCCCGCCTACATCACCCGCGATGCGCGGCGCGGCTACGAGTTCCGGGTCTACCAGCAGCTCGGTGAGCTCTACATCCGCCAAGACCGGGTCAAGGACGCCGCAGACACCTTCGGCGCGTTTGTGCGGCGCTTTCCGCTGCACGCCCAGGCACCCTTGCTTCAAACCCGCGTGATCGAGATCTACGAGCGCGCCGGCTTCGGCAATCTGGCGCTGGAGGCCAAGAAGGAGTACGTGGCGCGCTACGGAATCAACAGCGAGTTCCGGCGTGCCAACCCGCAGGGCTGGGAGCGTGCGCAGCCGCTGGTGAAAGCCCATCTGGCCGAACTGGCGCGCCACTATCACGCCCAAGCGCAAAAGACCAAGAACACCGCCGATTACCAGGAAGCCGTGCGCTGGTACCGCAGCTACCTCGCATCCTTCCCCAACGATCCGCAGGCCGCGCAGAACAACTTCCTGCTGGCCGAGCTGCTGTACGAGGACACCCGCTTCAGCGAGGCCGCGATCGAGTATGAGAAATCGGCCTACCAGTACCCGGCCCACGCCAAGAGCGCCGACGCAGGCTATTCGGCGCTGCTGAGTTACGCAGCCCAAGAAAAACGCGGCGTGCCGACGGCCGAAGTTCCGGCCTTGCAGCACAGCGGCGTCGACAGCGCGCTGCGCTTCGCCAAAGCCTTCCCGGCCGATCCGCGCGCCGGCGTGGTGCTGACCAATGCGGCCGAAAAACTCTACGCGCTGCACGACCCCGAGCAAGCGGCCGGCGTGGCGCAGCAGGTGTTGACGCTGGAGCCGCCGGCCGCCGCGGCGCAGCGGCGCATCGCCTGGACCGTGATCGCGCACACCTCGTTCGAGCGCGGCGCGTTCGACAAGTCCGAGAAGGCCTATGCCGAGGTGCTGACCTTGACGCCCGAAAAAGACCCGGCGCGCGCGGCGCTGGTTCAACGCCAGGCCGCTTCGGTCTACAAGCAAGGCGAGCAGGCGCGCGACGCCGGCCAGCTGCGTGAGGCGGTCGGCCATTTCACGCGGGTGGGCACGCTGTCGCCTCAATCGGCCGAGCACGCCGCCGCGCAGTACGACGCCGCCGCGGCGCTGATCGCCTTAAAAGACTGGGACGCCGCCGCGCGCACGCTCGAAGACTTCCGCCAGCGCTTCCCCAAGAACCCCTTGCAAGAACAGGTCGGCAACAAGCTCGCCGTCGCCTACACCGAAAAAGGCAGCTGGGCGCAGGCCGCGGGCGAATTCGAACGCATGGCCGCCACGCAAAAAGACCCGAAGCTGGCACGCGACACGCTGTGGCAGGCCGCCGAGCTGTACGACAAGAGCGCCGAGAAAAGCGGCTCGCGCGCCTCGGCCGCACGCGTCTACACGCAGTACCTGAAGCAATATCCGTTGCCGCTGGAGCCGGCGCTCGAAGCACGCTACCGGCTGGCGCGCATTGCCAAGGACGACGGCGCGCCGGCGCGTGAACTGGCGTTGATGAAGGAAATCTTCCAGGCCGACCAGGCCGGTGGCAGCGCACGCACCGACCGCACGCGTTATCTGGGCGCCAATGCCGCACTGGCGCTGGCCGAGCCGGTGGTGAACGACTACCGCAAAGTGGCGCTGGTGGAACCGCTGGCCAAGCAGCTCAAGCTCAAGAAGACAAAGCTGGAAGAGGCACTGAAAGCCTATGCCGTCGCCGCCAACTACGGCGTGGCCGACGTGACCACGGCGGCCACCTACCAGACCGCGTCGCTGTACCAGGATTTCGGCAAGTCCCTGATCGCCTCGCAGCGGCCCAAAAAATTGTCGAAGACCGAACTGGAGCAATACAACGTGATGCTCGAAGAACAGGCTTATCCGTTCGAAGAGAAAGCCACCGAGTTGCACGAGGTGAACGCGCGCCGTGCCGCCACCGGCATCTACGACAAATGGGTCAAGAACAGCTTCACCGCGTTGCGCGAGCTTCGCCCCGTGCGCTACGGCAAAGCCGAACGAAGCGAGGGGGCGATCGATGCGATTCGCTGACGCGCCCGTGTCGGCTGGCCTGCTCGCAGCGCTGTACACCGGCCTGGCCGGTTGCGCAGTCTTGAACTC